>JAYSUQ010000024.1:0-20035 GCA_043718985.1 Bacteroidota bacterium
AGTTTATGTACAACAAAAAATAAAAGGATTTTGTCATTTATATATTGGTCAGGAAGCAATTGTTGCCGGAACGGTGAGTGCCACAAAAAAAGGAGATAAACACATTACAGCTTATCGCGATCACGCACATCCAATTGGTTTGGGCTTGCATCCAAAATATGTAATGGCCGAGATGTATGCAAAGATCACAGGTTGCAGTAAAGGCAAAGGTGGTTCGATGCATATTTTTAGTAAGGAACATAATTTTGTTGGCGGACATGGTATTGTTGGCGGACAGATACCCTTAGGTGCAGGTATTGCCTTTGCTGATAAATATGCGGGTAATGATAATGTATGTGTGTGTTCGATGGGTGATGGAGCAGTTCGTCAGGGAGCATTACATGAAGCATTTAATATGGCTATGACATGGAAATTACCAGTTATTTTTATTGTAGAAAATAATATGTATGCTATGGGAACTTCAGTAGAACGTACCAGTAACGTACACGATTTATGGAAATTAGGATTAGCTTATGATATGCCAAGTAAACCAGTTGATGGTTTAACTGTTGAAGCAGTTCATGAAGCGATGGAAGAAGCAGTAGCTCGTGCACGCCGTGGAGACGGACCAACATTTTTAGAAATGAAAACCTATCGTTACAAAGGACACTCGATGAGTGATGCGCAAACATACAGAACTAAAGATGAGGTTAAAGAATATCAAACTCAGGATCCGATACAAAAAGTTTTAGAGTCATTAATTGCAAATAAATGGATTGATGATGCAGGAATAGAAGCCGCAGAGGCCAGAGTGAAAGCGTTAGTTGATGAATCTGTTCAGTTTGCTGAAGAAAGTCCGTATCCAGAACCGGAAGAACTTTACAAAGATGTTTACGCAGAACCAAATTATCCTTATATCTCAGAATAGTTTTAAGTTTTTAATAATTGTGGAAGTTGTAGAAACAAATAAAGAAAGTATTATTCAAGGAAAATCATTTCAGTTTTCTTTAAAAATTATTGCGCTTTATAAACAACTGCATAAAATAGATAAAAACCCTATTTTATTACAATTATTAAGAAGTGCAACTTCTGTTGGCGCTAATGTAAATGAAGGTAGTGCAGGGCAGTCAAAAAGAGATTTTATAACAAAAATGGCTATTGCATCTAAAGAAGCGAGAGAAACATCTTATTGGTTGAGATTATTAAGTGAATCTGATTGGTATAATGTTGATTTAAAAAGCCATATATCTGAATGTAACGAGCTTGTTAAAATTCTCACTAAAATTGTAAAAACATCACAAGAAAATTTAAAAATTAAAGCGTAATCGTTGAGTATTAAAAACTAATAACTCAACACTAAAAATTAATGTATAATTATGGCTGAAATAGTTAGAATGCCCAAATTAAGCGATACCATGACAGATGGTGTTGTTGCAGTATGGCACAAAAAAGTTGGTGATAAAGTAAAGAGCGGAGATTTATTAGCTGATATTGAAACTGATAAAGCTACTATGGAATTCGAATCATTTCAAGATGGTGTTTTATTACATATTGGTGCTCAAGTAAAACAATCGGTTCCTGTTGATTCTATCATTGCCATTTTAGGAAAAGAAGGTGAAGATATTTCTGCTTTATTAAATCAAAAAACTTCTGTCACTTCGAGCGTAGTCGAGAAGCAAGAAGTTGCTCAAACAACAAATAATTCATCTCAAGTAACTACTCTTCCAGCAGGTGTTGAAGTTATTCGTATGCCGAAGTTAAGCGATACAATGACGGATGGTGTGATTGAAAAATGGCACAAAAAAGTTGGAGATAAAGTAAAGAGCGGAGAATTATTGGCAGACATAGCAACGGATAAAGCCACGATGGAATTTGAATCTTTCCAGGATGGTGTTTTATTACATATAGGTATACAGGAAAAACAAAGCGTTCCTGTTGATGGGCTCATTGCTATTTTAGGAAAAGGTGGTGAAGATATCAATGCTATTTTAGCGGCAGTGGCTTCGAGTGCCTCAGCCACCACTAAAAATACTACTGAAACTTTTGTCACTTCGAGCGTAGTCGAGAAGCAACAAGTAACATCAGTAGCTCAAACAACTAACAACTCTAATGATAGCAGAGTAAAAGCAAGTCCTTTAGCAAAAGCATTAGCGAAAGATAAAGGCATTGATATTTCGAAAGTAAATGGTACAGGCGATAATGGTCGTGTTACCAAATCAGATATCGAAAATTATAAACCTGCTTCGACAAGCTCAGCAACCAAAGGAGGTTCGAGCACTAATTTTGTTCCCGGTACAGAAGGATTTACTGATGAGCCTGCATCGCAAATGCGTAAAGTAATTGCTAAGCGTTTATTAGAAAGTACAAATGGCGCCCCTGCATTTTATTTAACTATTGAAGTAGATATGGATAATGCAATGGCATCACGTACTGCTATCAATGCAATTCCGGATACCAAGGTTTCTTTCAACGACTTAGTTATAAAAGCCTGTGCAGCAGCGTTACGTAAACATCCAAAAGTAAATTCTTCATGGATGGGAGATAAAATCAGAACTTATTCTCACGTACATATTGGTGTAGCAGTTGCTGTTGAAGATGGTTTACTGGTTCCGGTAATTCGTTTTGCTGATCAAAAATCATTATCACAAATTAGTGCTGAGGTAAAAGATTTAGGTAAACGTGCAAAAGATAAAAAATTACAGCCAGCAGATTGGGAAGGAAATACATTTACCGTTTCAAATTTAGGAATGTTTGGTATTGATGAATTTACATCTATCATCAATACACCAGAGTCTTGTATTTTATCAGTAGGAGCTATTAAACAAGTTCCTGTAGTAAAGAACGGAGCAGTTGTTCCGGGTAACGTAATGAAAGTTACTTTGGCTTGTGATCACAGAACGGTTGACGGAGCAACAGGAGCAGCATTTCTGCAAACATTAAGAATTTATTTAGAAAATCCAGTTACGATACTTGCTTAATATTTGATTTTTTTGTAAATTAGTATATGCGTTCGTCAAAAGTTAAAATAAAAAGAAACTTAGCTATTCCGGGAGAGGCAATGTCCCAGGGTGAGTTTGTGGATTTAATTAAGGAGGCTGAGAAAGGTCCATTTAAAACGATGGATAATTTTACAGAAGACATATTAGCGTTGTGGAAAAAAAAATACGGCAAGTAATTCGTTCCAAATATTTAGATTTTGATACGTTAGAAATATACCAATATGGTGTAGAAACTTTCGGAGAAGAATTCGCTAAATTGTTTCTTGAGGAATTGAAGCACATGATTAATGGACTCTCCTATCAGTTTCATTTTTATTCTGAGTGTCGCCATCTCGAAACTAAAACTCAAATTTACAGAAACATTGTTCTTGGAAGGTATTTGATTATTTACCGAATCAAAGCCAATAAAATAGAAGTGTTACGAGCTTTGCATGGAAGTCAAAGTCCGAAAATTATTAAAGCAACTAAAAAAATAAAAACTAAATAATATTCATAATGGAAGGAACAATTAAATCAACAATAGAAAACGGAATAGCAACGATTACTTTTTTTCACCCTCAAAGTAATTCAATGCCAGGCGTTCAATTAAGAAACTTGGCAGCAGAAATTGAGAAGTTAGGAAAAGATGATAATGCGAAAGTTATTGTGTTACAAAGCGAAGGCGAAAAAGCATTTTGTGCTGGAGCAAGTTTTGACGAATTAATTTCTATTAAAGATATTGATACAGGATTAAAGTTTTTCTCTGGTTTTGCCATGGTAATTAACGCGATGCGTAAAGCACCTAAATTTATTATTGCTCGTGTGCAAGGCAAAGCCGTTGGTGGTGGAGTAGGTATTGCATCCAGTGCAGATTATACATTTGCTGTTAATGACGCTTCTATCAAATTATCTGAATTGGCGGTAGGTATTGGTCCGTTTGTGGTTGGCCCCGCAGTTGAACGTAAAGTAGGAACTTCTGCTTTTTGTCAGTTAACTATTAATGCTACCGAATGGCAAACCGCTCAATGGGCTAAAGAAAAAGGTTTATATGCTGAGGTTTTTAATACTGTTGCCGAAATGGATAAAGGCATTTCAACTTTAGCAGGTAAACTAGCAACAAGTAATCCGGAAGCAATGATGATGCTAAAAAAAGTAATGTGGGAAGGAACAGAGAATTGGGATACACTATTAGTTGAACGCGCAGGAATGAGCGGAACGTTAGTGCTTTCTGAATTTACTGTAAACGCCATTAATAAATTTAAAACAAAAGCTTAATTTTAAACTAAGAAAAATTTAAATTTTTTTTAATTGCTTTTATAGCAAGGCACGGGCACTAAATTTAATTTAATGTTAAGGGTAATACCAAAAAACATGTACCAATCTTTAGTGCGTGGGTTGCCTCGTTGTTCGTTTATGTTACTGCCACCGTTTTTAGACCTATCTGCCAACAAAATAGTGTTAACGTTTGTTACCCCCATTTTATTAAAATCGGCATAAGTACCGCTTACATCATCTAAGTAGTCGGTAAACGTTTTTCGTGGCCCCCATTCTAAACCAATACCTACTTGTTTAGATACATTTATTTTTGTGCCAATACCAAACGGAATTCCTACCTGAACGGTGCTGTATTTTTTACTTTGACCTTCGGTTTTTAAAGGAGCTAAATCAACCCATTTATTGCCAATTTGTGCTCGCGGATTAAATTTAAAAACATCTAATCCTAAAAATAAAAAAGTAGTAAATCGGTATTTATCGTTGCTAATTCTATACTCTAAAAAATTAAATTCGGCTAATGCATTTAACTCATAAATTGTCGATTTAAAATTTAAATTTCGTTGTAACTGGTCGGCATTATCACTTTGCGAATCATCTCCCAAAATAGTACCGTAATTAAAACCAACTCTAAATGCATACCTATAGTTGGGCGTAAATCTATAAAACACACCAATTGCAGGTTGCGTTAAATTAAAATGTGTGCGTGGGTTTAAATCGCCAATGTAATAACTACCACCAATAAAAAGCCCTGCTTCGTGTTGCTTAAAGTGTCGTTTTTTTGATTGCGAAAGCCCGCGAATGTTTAATGCAAAAAGCAAAATAACAATAATGATATATTTTAAATTAAAACTCAAATTTGTAGTTTAAATAAAAGCAAATTATATTTTAAATTGATATAACGCTTAGTTCTCAAAAATAGTGCATTTTTTTACTTTTTTCCCAAATTCAAACTATATACCTTAAGTTTTGTGAAATATTATTAAGTATACTCTGTTTTTACTTAATGTGCATTAAAAAAATTGAGATATTTACAACGTGCGTATTTATGTAATTATAGGGTTGTTGTTTGTGTTTTTTAAAATAAATGCGCAAGACTCCATACCCTATTCTCGCGATTTTAGATTGTACGAAGGTTTATATTTAAGTTATCAAGATTTTAGATTTAATTGGCCTATTTCTAAAGAAAAAATTAATACTACAATTAATAAAGATCAACTCGATTTTTACAGTAAGTTAATTGAACAAGATTTTATTGAATATCAAGAGCGCGATGGTTCGGTATCTAAAGTTAAATCGGAATTGGCGTGGGGTTATTGCCAAAACAACATTATTTTTATTAATCAGGATAAAAATTTTTACCGCATACCCGTGTTTGGAGCTTTAAGTAATTTTATTGGCACTAAAGAGGTTGTAACGTATTCGCCAGGGTTTAATCCTTTTATGAATGCGCCAATGACAAGTACACAAAGCAAGGCACGCGAAATTCATCAGTATTTATTTGATTTTTATTCGGGTCAGGTAAGCGAATTTTCTATCGCAATAATTGAAGATTACTTAAAACGAGACGAGGAAATTTATAAAGAATTTATGCTTTTAAAACCTAAAAAAAAACGAGAGCTCACCACAAAATACATTCGGTTGTATAACGAAAAGCACCCTGTTTTTTTTCCTAAAGGATAAGCCTTGTTAAAACTTATTTCACTTTTTCAATGGCCATTCCAAAATCCATAATTAAAGGCAATGGGTTGGTTCGCATTCCTTGTTCAAAAGTAAACGTATAATTACCAGCTTGCCTAAATTTTACATTTTGTTTTAATGGTATTTTATTGTCCCAAATTTCGCCGCTACCATTACCTATCCATTCACCTTTTTGGTTTGCTAAAATTAATTCGCACGTATCTATCGATGTTTTTCCGTCGGGATATTCTGTTTTTAAAAAAACAAATAAATTATTGTAAGGGTAACTATCTGCATGGCGCACGGTTATAAAAACATTGTGCAGGTTGGTTACATCATCAACAGTAACTTTATAGGTTAGTTTATTGTCAGCCTTCCAACCATCTTCGGGTAGCTTTTCGTATTTACTATAAACCACATTGTTGTTACAAGATGTTGTAATAAATAAAACTAAACTGCAAAACGTTAGTATATTTTTTTTATGCCGATGGATTTTCATTACGCGGTTTTGGTTTATTGTGATGTGGCTTATGTTGGTTTGGGTTAGGTTTGTGTTGCCCTTGTTGCGCACCTTTAACTGGCGGTTGTTTTATGGGGTGGTTGTGCACAGGTTTTTTTGCCACCACACTTTTATTTTGATTTGGTGCTTTTGGAGTAACCGTAGCTAAATTTACATCGGCAGGTTTAGTTTGGTTTGGGTTAGGCCTGCGATTTTGGTTTGGTTTACGGGCGTTGTTATTGTTGTTTTGCTTTTTGGCTTTATCAAAGCGTGTTAGCGAGTCTTGTCCAACAACGTTTTCATAATCGGGTTGTTTAACCTCTATTGTTTTATAATCTTTTGGTTCTAACAAATCTACTGGTTTTTTACTTTCAGCATTTAATGCAAAAATTTCTTTAGTACGCGCTATTGTTAGTGGCACAAATACATCGGGCTCGCTTGTGTAACTCCACCAAATAATGCGCTTAAAAATATCTGTTTTTTGATGAAAAGCATAACCCTTTTCGGTAGCTAATTTTCTGTTATCAATTTCCGGAAACTCTTTTAACGCATCTAAATAACTATCTAATTCGTAATTTAAACAACACTTTAATTTACCGCATTGTCCTGCTAATTTTAGTGGGTTTAATGATAGTTGTTGGTAACGTGCTGCTGATGTTGAAACAGCTCTAAAATCGTTTAACCAAGTTGAGCAACAAAGTTCGCGCCCACACGAGCCAATGGCACCAAGCCTTGCAGCTTCTTGTCGGGCGCCAATTTGTTTCATTTCTATTCGCACTTTAAATTCATCTGCCAATACTTTTATTAGTTCTCTAAAATCTACACGGCCATCGGCAGTATAATAAAACACTGCTTTGCTTTTATCGCCCTGATATTCTACATCACTAATTTTCATTTGCAAGTTTAGTTTAAGCGCCAATGTTCGGGCTTTAAACATCGTATCAACCTCTAAAGCTTGTGCTTCGCGCCATTTATCAATATCTTGTTGCTTTGCTTTACGGTATATTTTTTTTATTTCAACATCATCAATAGCAATGTTTTTTTTCTTTAACTGTAACTTAACCAGTTCGCCCGTTATAGATACCACACCAATGTCGTGCCCTGGCGATGCCTCTGTAGCAACCACATCACCAACACTTAAGGTTAAGTTATTTACGTTTCTGTAAAATTCTTTTCGCGAATTTTTAAATCGTATTTCCATAACATCGCATGGCGTTTGCCCAAAAGGCAGTTTCATATTGCCTAACCAATCAAATACATTTAATTTATTGCAACCACCGCCAGTGCCACACGAACCATTGCTTTTGCAACCTGCTGGTGTGCCGTCGGCATTACTATTTCCTCGCCCTGATGAGCAGCTTGTACATGACATATTTGTTTAATTTTTTATAGTGAAACTCGCAAATTAAGCACGAGTTTTATAGTTATATCTTTAAATAAGTGTTCGATAAATATAGTTAATTACTTGAAATTATTTTTTGATGTAATCGTCAGTTATACACAGCAATTGTTTATATATTTAGCCCGATTTTAAAAACAGTTTTATGATTGCATTTATTACAGGAGCCACATCGGGCATAGGAAAACAAACTGCTATAGAGTTTGCTAAAAATGGTTACAACTTGGTTATTACTGGGCGCAGACAAGAACGCTTAACCCAAATTAAAAAAGAGTTGACAAGCACCTACAACGTAACAATTACTACCCTATGTTTTGATGTTAGAATAGAAACTGAAGTTAAAAAAGCAATAGAAAGCCTGGCCGAAAGCGAAAAAAAAATTGATGTTTTAGTAAATAACGCTGGCTTAGCTGCTGGCTTAGCAAGCATACAAGATGGCAACGTAAACCATTGGGAACAAATGATAGATACAAATATTAAAGGGCTGTTATACGTTACAAAACACATTGCCCCGTTAATGATTGCAAATAAAAAAGGACATATTATTAACGTTGGTTCGGTTGCTGGCAAAGAGGTTTATGCAAACGGAAATGTGTATTGCGCCACCAAACACGCTGTTGATGCTTTAAACAAAGGCATGCGCATAGATTTGTTGCCGCATGGTATAAAAGTATCGGCCATTAACCCAGGTATGGTTGATACGGAGTTTAGTTTAGTGCGATTTGATGGAGATGCAGCCCGAGCTAAAAAAGTATACGAAAACATTGTGCCCCTTAAACCCGAAGATGTTGCCGAAACCATTTATTGGATGGCAACAAGGCCAGCACACGTTAACATAAACGATTTACTAATTATGCCAACCATACAAGCTAACGCCACTACTGTTTTAAGATAAACTTAATTGTTAATCCAATTTATAATTTTACTACAATCGGGTTTTTTAAATGGCAGTACAAAATCTACTAAAAAACCGTTTTCGTCAACCATGTATTTCTGAAAATTCCATTTAACCGAACTATTCATTACTCCATTTAGTTGTTTTGTTGTAAGCCACTTATATATTTCGCACGCGCTATCACCTTTTACATCAATTTTTTCCATCATTGTAAAGGTTACGCCGTAGTTTCGAGTACAAAAAGCGTTAATGTCGGCATTACTAACAGCATCTTGCTCTTTAAATTGATTGCACGGAAACCCAATTATTGTAAAATTTTTATCCTTGTATTTTTCAAAAATCGTTTCTAAATCCTTAAACTGAGGGGTTAAACCACATTTACTGGCAGTATTCACAATTAAAATTTTTTTGCCTTTTAAATTTTCAAAATTAAACAACGCACCATTAATTGTTTTAGCCTTAAATTGGTGAATACTTGTTTTAATACCAACCTTTTTAAAACTATAAACTAAAAAACAAACCACTGCGACTAAAGCAAAAACAATTAACAACCTCATGTTGCAAATTTAGGCAAAACACTTTGTTATTGTGCTAAAATTCAATATGTTTACAATATATTTTATTTCCCATATTATGAAAAAAATCATATTATCAACATTATTAAGTTTACCATTGTTTTTTTTAGCGCAAACAAGTAAAAAGTTGTCATCAGCTAATTTATTAAACAGGGAAAAACAGATCGTTTATCAAAAAAAACTTGAAGCAGATGAGGTTTTCGTGTCTTATCAAAAATATAAAGAGCTAAAAAGTAAAGGATTACTAACTAAAGAAAAAATTGATCCAACTACTTTACCTCAAATTAAAATAATTCCGCCTAAGAATACGCCATTAAAATTGGCTGTGCTTTCTCCTTCAACACCTTGTGACGACATTCCTTATGTTGGAAGTAGCCTTACCTACACAAATAGTTCACTTCCAGATGACGATGCTGGCACAAACATTAATTTGCCTTTCGGTTTTTGTTTTTATGGTAATACGTACAACACTTGTTATTTAAGCATTAATGGTAATATTCAGTTTGGTACTACAGATAATGGTTACACGGCAGCTGGTTTTCCATCTACCACGGTAAATATGATTGCCCCATTTTGGGCCGATATTGACTTTAATGGTGTTGGACAAATTTTAGTAGATATGAGCGTGCCGACTAGAGTTGTTTTTAGTTGGGATAGTGTTGGAAGATATAATTCATTAACAGATAAAGTAAATTCATTCCAACTAGTAATTACAGATGGAATAGATGGAATTTTGCCCCCAGGGAAAAACGTTGGATTTTATTATAAAAAAATGCAATGGGCAAATAGTGGTGCCGCTGGTTTTGGTGTTAACCCATCAACAGTTGGTATTAATGCTGGCGACGGTATAAATTTCTTTCAAATCGGCACTTTTAATCAATTAGGTTTACAATATGATGGCCCAAATGGAGCAAATGATGGCGTTAAATGGCTAGAAGGGAAAAGGTTTTATTTTAATGTTTGCCCACCCTTAGGTTCAAACATCGAGCCTGTTTCTACTCAATTAGGATATTGTAACACGTATACAGTTTGTGGTAACGACTCATTAATCATTCAAAACACATTTATTGGACCAGAGGCTACTCAGCAAGTAACGGTTACTGCAACCGCAGCATCTTTAGGAAGTGCCTTTAGCTTTTCGTCAAATGTAAACATTAATGGCGGAACAGATATTGATATGATTATTGATGGTAATTTAGCAACTGCTGGTAATCATATAGTTACAATGACAGCGATTGATAATGGTACGCCAGCTTTAACTTCAACACAAAGTTTTGTGGTTTTTGTTAATCAAGGCGCTGTAAATAATTTAAATGCATCAATAGCCGTTAGTCCAACATTAGGTTCTTGTCCTGGAGGTGTTGTTAATGCAAGTGTAAGTATTAGTGGAGGAATGCCCGACACCTATTTGTGGAATAATGGTAACATAACGGCTAACACTACATTTACAACAATTATACCTGCCGATTCGTTAATATACGTAACAATAACATCGGGTCAATGTTCAAAAACAATTTTTGGTAACATTAATATAAATCCAGTACCTATTGCATCTATAACTGGTAATTTAGCGTTTTGTGATGGCGCAGCAAGTTCAACTTCTTTAACAGCTGTTAATGGTTTAAACCCTTCAAGTAGCGATACTTATGTATGGGCATCTAGCGCAGCTACTAGTACCTTAAGTTCTACCAGCACCAAAACGGTTGAGGTTAATGCGGGTGTTTATACTGTTACCATTACAAATCAATTTGGATGTGTTTCTGTCGCATCAACTTCTGTTACAGCAAACTCAACACCTAATTTTACCCTAAATAGCACCAATGCCATTAGTGGTGGTTCGGTGTATTGTTTAAGTCAAGATACTGCCCGCATTGATATTCTTTATTCGGGAGGTGCTCCTTCGGCTTGCGGTTTAGCAAATTCACCATGCGTAATTTCAAATATTATACAAGTAGGAAACGCTACAACGCAAGGTTTAACAAACGTGTATACGCCTTACGAAGGCGCATGGGAAAGTGCAAAACATCAGTATTTAATTAGAGCATCTGAAATGATAGCAGCTGGTGTTTTGCCTGGCAAACTTTCGAGCTTAGCTTTTAAAGTAACTAATTTAAATGCAAACTCTAACACGTTTGATAATTTTTCAATTAAACTAAAGTGTGTGAGTAATACAATTTTAACTACCGCAGCTATGGATAATGCTGGGTTAGTACAGGTTTTTGGACCAAGTAATATTACTGCAACTGTTGGTATTAATACTTATAACTTTAGTCAATCATATTTATGGGATGGCACAAGTAATTTATTGGTAGATGTTTGCTTTTTTAATCAGGCTTGGGACGGAAATTTATCAGTTGAATATACAAATGTAGGTTATAATGCTACGCGTAATGTAGATGCAGATAATATAGATCAATGCCCATTATCAACCGTAGATGGGTTGTCTAATAATCGCCCTAACATACGTTTCGGTAACTGTTTAGCGCAACAAATAGGCTCACAATTTAATGTTTCGGTTAACCCTAGCGCAGGTGTTGTTATTCCTACAGATAATGAAACTATTAACATTGCATTACCAACAACTGTAGGCACAATTTGTTATACTGTAACATTAACTAACCCAATTGGCGGTTGCAGTAAAGATACAGTTATTTGTGTGCAAGCAACGCAAGGTACAACCCAAGCTACATTAACAGCAAGCAATTACACAGTTTGTCCAAGTCAAACGGTAACGTTAAGCGCTTTAGGTACCTTAACGTCTTATACTATAAATTATGTAGGCGATGCTGGTGCAGGCTCATCAATAAACAGCCCCGTTACTTTTAATGCACCCGTTGCAAACGGAGCTTATGTGTACACCTTAGTTGCTACAGGCCAATGTGGCGGCACATTAACTGCGTTTACCAATACTGTTAACGTAACAAGTGGCGTAACAATTGCCAATTTAGTAATTACACCCGATAGTGTTTGCCCTAGCTCACAAGTTACCTTATCGGCTAGTGGCCCAATATTGCCAACCTACACAATTAGTTATGTAAACGGTGCGGGTTTACAAACAATAGTTGGTAATTCGGTAACTGTTACCCCAACATTAACCACAAGGGGTTATCAAACCTATACATTAACAGCCCAAGGAGCTTGCGGTGGGCCAATTACTAATTTTACTGATTCAGTAAAAATTTACACGTTACCAACAACCTTTACGCTAACACCAACAAACCAAACGGTTTGCCCAGGCGCTGCAATAACTGTAAATTATAGTGGTTCGTTAACAACTCATACAATTTCTTATCACAGTGGAGCATCAATTTTAACAGCCACAACAATGCCTGTAACATTTGTGCCGTCGTCAACAGCAAATCCGGTTTTTGGTTGGGTAACATATACAGTAAGTGCTAATGGGCCTTGTGGAGGCAATACTGTTATTAAAACCGACTCGGTATTTATTGAGCAAGGTATTTCGGCAGGTCAGTTGTTTATTAATGGATTAGCAACGCCAAACCAAACAGTTTGCCCTAGTACAAATGTTTCGTTAAGTGCAGTTGGGGCCTCATCAACATTAACAACATATACAATTTTGTACAATAATGGCGCAGGCGTTCAAACATCAAATGCGCCTGTTAATTTTACGTTACCTGCTGCCACGGCCAGTTTAAGTGTTTATATTTACACACTTGTAATTAAAGGGCCTTGCAGTGCCTCGTTAGTAACAGTAACTAACACGTTGGTTGTTAAACAAGGCACTACAAATGCAATCCCAATTGCTACGCCAAGTTTAGCTTGTATTGGCAACACGGTTACCTTATCGGCTAACCAAGGTAGTTTTACAACCTATACTATTACTTATAATAATGGCTTGGGTAATGTGGTTGCGCCAGCAAACACAAACCCTAATTTTGTAACAAATACGGCAAGTACTAACAATTTGTTTACGGTTACAGCACAGGGCACTTGTGGCGCACCTATTCAAAATTTTATTGGAACTTATACTGTTCAACAAAAAATTAATTTAACTCCAATAGCATTACAAAACGCAACTAAATGTTTTAATGGTTCGGCTTTATTATCTGCAAACATAGCAACATCTACAGCGCAACCATACACTTATTTATGGGTGCCATCGGCTGGTGTTACAACACAAACGTTAAATACTACAACTGCAGGTATTTATAGCGTTACTGTTAATGGTGTTTGTGCAAATGCGTTAACGCAAACAGTAATTGTAACCGATTTTGCTCACAGTCCAATTGCTACTATTTTAGATTCTACATCGGTTTGTGCAAATACGGAATTAGTGCTACACTCAACAGTTAATGGTGGCAGGGCTCCTTATGCTTTTAGTTGGTCAATTGTGCCAAATGCAACAACTGTAGGTACTGCAATAAATTTAAACACTACTGCACCCAATACCGAAGGAACCTATACAATAATGGTAGTTGTAACTGATAGTTGTGGATTTAATAATTTTGATACCCAACTAATTACAGTATTACCACCTTGTACTATAGAGATAGGAAACGTAATAACACCTAATGGCGATGGTGTTAACGATGTGTTTAAAATTAAAAATTTAGAATACTATCCAAATTCGGTATTTACAGTGTTTGATCGTTGGGGTAAAAAAGTGTACGAAAACGCTAATTATCAAAACGATTGGAAAGGTGATGGATTACACGACGGTACGTTTTTTTATGTTTTAGATGTACCAAGCGATAAAAAATACAATGGTTATTTTACAGTTATAACCAACAAGTAATTTAATATTGCGTTTTAAGCTATTTGAGTGTAACTTTGCACACAAATGAGTTTTAAAACAGTACACGCATTATTATATAAAGAATTTTTATTAGAATTCCGGCAAAAGGCAACTCTTGCTGGAATTTTTGTTTACATCGTTTCAACCGTTTTTATATCGGCGCTAAGCTTTAAAAAAATAATGCAACCAAATGTTTGGAACGCTTTATTTTGGGTAATTTTTGTATTTATAACCATAAACATATCTAGCAAAAGTTTTACAAACGAAACTAAAGGCAAAGGGCTGTATAATTACTTGTATTACAAGCCACAACAATTTATAGTAAGTAAAATACTGTACAATATGTTGTTAATGGTTGTACTGAGTTTTATCACTTATTTTTTTTATGCTTGGTTTATTGGAAACATGGTGCAAAACATGAGCATGTTTTTTTTAACCTTATTGTTTAGTTCGTCGGCTTTTGCAGGCGTGTTAAGTTTAATGAGTGCCATTGCATCTAAAGCCAATAACAACATGAGCTTAATGGCTATTTTAAGTTTTCCGGTATTAATGCCATTACTACTTGTATCTATAAAATTAAGCAAATGTGCCATTGATGGCTTAGCTTGGAGTGTTTCATTTAAATATTTAATGGTATTATTAGCGCTAAATTTTGTGGTAATTGCACTTTCTACAATTTTATTTAATTACCTTTGGCGCGAATGATAAAGTGGTGGAAAATACTTGGAGCAACGCTTGTTTTGTACACAATAATTTGGGGTATGTTAAACGTTGTGCCGCATTTAAATATATTAAATGAAACAATACGTAACGTTTATTACCATGTTCCAATTTGGTTTGCCATGTTGTTTCAAATGAGTGTATCGTTATATTATGCCATAAAACAATTAGTAAAAAACGACGAACTATCGGACATCGTAAGTAATCAAGCGGCACAAACAGGTTTGTTTTTTGCAATGCCGGGCATTTTAACAGGTTGCTTATGGGCAAAATTCACTTGGGGCACTTGGTGGACTTTTCAGGACCCAAAACTAAATGGGGTAGCAATTGCAATATTAATTTATTTAGCCTATTTTATTTTAAGAAACTCAATAACCGACGAAAAAAAATGCGCTCGCATTGCAGCTGTTTACAATGTGTTTGCTTACGTTATGATGATTGTATTTATTATGATTTTACCTCGACTTACAGATTCGTTACACCCAGGCAACGGCGGCAACCCAGCGTTTGGCAAATACGATTTAGATAGTAACATGCGAACAGTATTTTACCCAGCAATTATTGGCTGGATATTAATTAGCAATTGGATTTTAGACATTAAAAAAAGAATAGCATTAATTAAATTAACCCAACAAAATGAAGACTAAATTTTTATTATTTATTTTCACACTTTTAATATCAGCTTTAACTAAGGCGCAAACCGTTATGCCTACCGAGCCGCAAATGGCAGATGTGTTTAGAAGCGAAGGTAAAATATATGTAGTAATTGCAGTATTGGCTATTATTTTTAGTTGCATTGTAACCTATTTAATTTATTTAGATTTAAAAATTAGAAAATTAGAAAAAACAAAAAACTAGTTTAATACCTCATCAAATGAAAAAATTACACATTATAGGAATTATTGTAATAGCCGTAGCAATTGGCGTTATATTCACATCGCTGCAAAGCAACGCAACCTATAGCGATTTTTTAGAGGCACAAGCTAATCCAGAAAATGAATACCACGTGGTAGGTAAATTAAACAAAACAATTGCAGTACAATACAACCCTAAAATTAATGCCGACGAGTGTAGTTTTATGATGGTTGATAACAAAGGTGTTGAAAAAAAAGTAGTGCTACATAAAAGTGTGCCACAAGATTTTGAAAAATCAGAGCAAATAGTTTTAATAGGTAAAATGCAAGGCAACGATTTTCATGCTAACGATATTTTAATGAAATGCCCGAGTAAATATAACAACGGGCAACCGCAAATTTAATTTTGCATTAATCAAATTAAACAAAAACTAACATGGCAAAAATTACAGGTATTGGTGGCGTATTTTTTAAAACACAAAACCCAAAAGAATTATCAGATTGGTATAAAACAAACTTAGGCTTAGATTTAGAAACTTGGGGCGGTTCTGTTTTAAAATGGCCTAACGATATTGCCGAAGATAAAGGTGCAACTGTGTGGAGTGTTGCCGCTGATGATACAAAATGGTTTGAACCAAGCGCATCGTCATTTATGGTAAATTACCGTATTGATAATATGGACGACATGCTAACACAACTTAAGGCTGGTAATGTTGCTGTTATACAAGGGCCCGAGTACCACGAAAACGGTGTGTTTGCTTGGATTATGGATCCAGCAGGAAATAAACTTGAGCTATGGGAACCAAAACTGTGGGATGATAAAAACAAAAGATAATTTTATTTATTAAAGTAATAGTAAACAAATGAATTACGTAGGTGAACATTTATGGATTGGACAACTAGGTAACGCCTTTGTTTTTTTATCGCTTATATCGGCAGTAATGGCCACTTTTGGTTATTATTTTTATAGTAAAGAAACACTAACAAACGATTGGAAAAACTTTGCGCGAATAGCTTTTAGTCTACATTCTATTTCGGTAATTGGCATAGCAACTACACTGTTTGTTATGTTATTTAATCATATGTACGAATATTCGTATGTGTGGCAGCACAGTAATAACAGCATGCCAATGCAGTATATTATGAGTTGCTTTTGGGAGGGGCAAGAAGGAAGTTTTTTGTTGTGGACATTTTGGAATGTGGTATTAGGAAATATTTTGCGCCGCACCATTAACCAACACTGGGAAGCGCCAACAATGGCAGTATACTCGTTAGTACAAGTATTTTTAGCAAGCATGTTGCTAGGCGTTTATGTATTTGATTTTAAAATTGGTATAAATCCGTTTGTGTTATTACGCCAAAACCCCGATTTTGCAAACTTACCGTTTGTGCAAATGCCCAATTATTTAGCAAAGCTAGATGGTAGAGGTTTAAACCCATTGTTACAAAACTATTGGATGACTATACATCCGCCAACCCTGTTTTTAGGATTTGCATCAACCCTGCCACCTTTTGCATTTGCTGTTGCGGGCCTTTGGAAACGTGATTTTACAAGTTGGCAAAAGCCAGCCTTAACGTGGACGTTTTTTAGCATTATGATTTTAGGCACAGGAATTTTAATGGGCGGTGCTTGGGCCTACGAAGCCCTTAGCTTTGGCGGCTTTTGGGCTTGGGACCCTGTAGAAAACTCATCGTTAGTACCCTGGATTGTTATTGTTGCTGCTGGGCATGTAATGATAATTAATAAAAACAAAGGTGGTTCTTTGTTTATGACACATTTGCTTTCTATCGCATCTTTTTTATTAGTGCTATACTCTACATTTTTAACTCGTAGTGGAGTACTTGGTAATAGTAGTGTGCACGCGTTTACCGATTTGGGTATGCAAGGCCAGTTAGTTATTTACGTACTTACTTTTATATTTATTTGCGTAGCACTATTAATTCACGATAAATTAATTAGAGTAAGTTATATAATGTGTACCCTATTAATTTTGTGCGCATCGTTGCTTTATGGTTACAAAAAAATAATTTTAATGGGCTGGTTAGGCACAAGTTTAGGAATAACTATTTACAGTTACATAAACTATTTTCCTAAAGAGGATGACGAAGAAAACCTTTACTCACGTGAGTTTTGGATGTTTATTGGCGCTCTAATGCTATTACTTACATCATTAATTATTACCTATTTTACATCAATACCTGTACTAAACAAATTATTTAATTTAGAAAAAGCACCATTAAAAATTGCCGATTATAATTTGTGGATGACGCCATTTACCATTATCATTATTTGTTTAACAGCCGTTACTCAGTTTTTTAAATATAAAAAAACAGATATAAAAAACTTTTTATTAAACATAAGATATGCTGGCATACTTGCATTAATATTTGGAACTGCTAGCTGCATACCGTTATATTTTTTAAACGATTTTAGTTCTAATACATCATTAACTAAATGGAATTTAATATCGTATGCTTTATTATTTACAGCGTGTTTGTTTTCTGTATTTGCAAATGCCGATTATTGGTTACGTGTTTTAAAAGGAAAAATGCGACATGCAGGCTCTTCTATAGCACACATTGGCTTTGCGCTAATTATTTTAGGCGCCTTAATATCAACATCAAAAAAACAAACCATTTCAAAAAACACATCAAAAAAACAAGTTGAGGCTTTAGGCGATAATTTTGATTCGAACAAAAGTTTGGTGTTAACAAAAGGAGACACTTTACCATTAGGAAATTACATGGTAACGTATAAAGGCAAAGAGCGCAAGGGCATTGATGTGTTTTTTTATATGGATTATTTTACCAAAGATGTTAACGGCAAATTAATTAAAGCATTTGAGTTGGCTCCTATGGTGCAAGATAATCCCCGAATGGGAAAGGCTTCTAACCCCGACACTAAACATTTTTTAAGTAACGACATTTACACACACATAACCTACGGCGATTTAAGCGATGAAAAAGAAATAACAAAAAAAGATGCTTATAAAGAGCCAACCAATTTTATTGGGCACACTGGCGATACAATTTTTGCAGATAATGCCATTATTGAAATTGAAAAAATTACAACTAATGTTAACGAAGAACAATACTCTAAAAACGACAGTTTGCTTGAGGTAACGGCTGTTTTAAGAGCCATTGACATTAACGGCAAAGCTTATTATGCCTATCCAAAATACATTTTAAAAAACAACATGGTTATGCCTAACGAGTTTGTAATTGATGAACTAGGATTAAAATTTGTGTTTTGGAAAATTAATCCAAACGAAGGAAGTATTGAAATTCAGTTAGCCGAAAAATTAAGCAACACAAAAGATTTTATTGTTTTAGAGGCTTACATGTTTCCTTACATTAACGTATTATGGCTAGGTGCATTGTTAATGATAATTGGCACTAGCATTGCAATTGTAGAGCGCCATAGGGTTAACAAACTAAGTGTAAATAAAAATTAAAACACCAATTAACATAGTTGTTGTTGGTACTGGTAATGTTGCTACGCATATAGTGCAATCGTTTGCTGGCAATAACAACATTAAATTATTGCAAGCATTTAATCACAGGGCAAGCAAGCAAACTAAATTATTTAGCAAACAATTTAATTGCAGTGTGGTTACAAATTACGCTAACCTAAACACAACTGCCAATTTATATATAATTGCAGTTAAAGATGATGCCATTGCTGAGGTAGCTAAAAATTTAAGGCCATTAAAACTAACAGGTTGTGTTGTGCACACATCGGGTAGTGTAAATTTAAATGTTTTAAAAAACACATCGGCTAATATTGGCGTGTATTATCCTTTGCAAGCATTTTATACTAACGCAATAATTAACTGGCAAATTACACCCATTTTAGTTGAAGCAAGTACACCATCGGTATTATTAAAACTAACAACCATTGCCAAATTGGTTTCTAAAAAAGTAAAGCAAATAAATTCTGCACAACGCATGCAAATACATTTAGCCGCTGTGTTTGCTTGTAATTTTACAAACGCGTTGTATGTTAGCGCATTTGAACTAATCGAAAAAAATGTATCAAAAAAAGATGTTGATTTATTGTTACCGTTAATAGAAGCATCGTTTAACAAACTTAAAACTACACATCCAGTCAATGCGCAAACAGGGCCAGCAATGCGCAACGACACTGTTGTATTAAAAAAACATTTACAAATTTTAAAAACTGATAAACAATTAAGTAGCGTTTATAAAAACTTATCAAATTTAATAGTGCAACAACAAACTAACCGAATAAAATAAATGCAAAACTTTAAACAAAAACTAAACAACATAACTACTTTTTTATTTGATATTGATGGCGTTATGACAAACGGTACGGTATTAATACTTGAAAGCGGAGAGTTGGTTCGAAATTTAAATTCAAAAGATGCTTATGCCCTGCAACTTGCCGCCAAAAAAGGGTATCGCATA
>JAYSUQ010000231.1:0-29256 GCA_043718985.1 Bacteroidota bacterium
TAGCTTTGCTACTACATTATCTACACTTAATACGGTTGCTAACTGAGTAACTGTACTTTCGTTTTTTAGTTGATGTATGTTCCATTTTTTTTTCACGAAAGTTATTTTAATTTGTTACCCAATGTTGTGGTAAACACTCATAATGTCATCATCATCTTCCATTTTATCTATCATTTTTTGAAACTCAATTTCCTCTTCATCACTTAACTCTTTGGTTGTAGTTGGTATAAATGTTTTAATGGTTTCTTTAACGCTGTATTTTTTTTCTTCTAATCCGTTTTGCATCGATCCAAAATCGTTAAAAGCAACTTGCACAATTAACTCGTGGTTTTCGTCGTCCCAAATTAATTCTTCCGCACCGTAATCTATTATATCTAATTCAACATCATCGTGGTTTAAACCCTTACTATCAATTTTAAATAAACCTTTTCGTTCAAACATAAAACTTACCGATCCGTTGGTGCCAAGCGATCCGTTTGATCTACTAAAATACAATCGTAAATTAGCAACCGTACGTGTTGGGTTATCGGTAGCACACTCTACTAAAACAGGTATTCCGTATGGGCCATAGCCTTCATAAATTATTTCGTCGTAATTATTTGTATCTTTTTCTGAAGCTCTTTTAATAGCGGCATCAACATTTACTTTTGGCATATTAACCGCCTTAGCATTTGCGATACAAATACGTAATTTTGGATTTAAATCGGGGCTGGGACCACCAATTTTAACTGCCATTACAATTTCGCGTCCAATTTTAGTAAACTGTTTTGCCATTTTAGCATAACGTTTAAACATTGTAGCTTTTCTTGTTTGAAATATTCGTCCCATAAAAAAGAAGTGTTAATAATTAATTTGACAAATTTAACCGATTTTATGGATTACTGACCTACATTTACACAATTTTAAGTCAATAAAATGAGTGCAATACAACCTTTAGATACATTTCAAGTTCAATTAAAATTACCCGATTTTTTTAGTAAACATTTTTTTGCTTTAATACCTAAACAGCGTGCTGTTGTAAATAGTTTAATTGAAAAACGTGTTATTTTAAGTTATGCCT
This sequence comes from Bacteroidota bacterium, assembly GCA_043718985.1. Classification (GTDB taxonomy): domain Bacteria; phylum Bacteroidota; class Bacteroidia; order B-17B0; family Aurantibacillaceae; genus UBA4416. The sequence continues at coordinate 1,061 of JAYSUQ010000231.1, forward strand.
TAGATATGGATCGTAGTCGTTTATGGATTACAATGCAAGCAAAAAATCAAAATGAAATAATGGATATTTTAGCAACATTTCCTATTATTAAAGATGTGAAAGTTGAGATTTTTGAGCTCGCTTTTTATGATACAACCCCTGTTGGATTACCTGAATTAATAATGAATTAATAAGTAGTTAACTTAATTAATAAAACATTAATAAATTTTAAAATGAATAAGTTAAAAACGCTATTGCAACAAATAGAATTAGCAATTCCAAATTTTGAATTGCAAAATCAATCAACATCATCATCAACAATAGGTTGGCAAATAGAACATATTTTACTAACCATTAATTTAATTACGGATACCATGTCAAAATCAAATGCAACAAATTATAAATGGAAATTTAATGCATTACGATTTTTGATTATTGCTACAGGTAAAATTCCTCGTGGCAAAGGTAAGGCTCCAAGCCGTGTTACGCCTAGTAATATAATTACTATCGAATCTATAAATAAAAATATTGCATTAGCTAAACAAAATCTAGAAATTTTAAATGCAATGCCTAAAAATAGTTATTTCGAACATCCCTATTTTGGGAAATTAAATACAAAGCCTACTATAAAATTTTTAACCATTCATACCAATCATCATTTAAAAATTATAAATGATATTAAAACCGCATCAAGTATTTAAGGTTTTCAAATCCCTTTAATTTACTATATTCGTAATGATAAATAATTTAACACCATGTTATTAGAAGTAAAAAACTTAGTAACCTCTTTTCATTCGCACGGCGATGGTAACAAAGCGGTAAACGATGTATCATTTACATTACACAGAGGCGAAACCATTGGTATTGTTGGCGAAAGTGGATCTGGTAAATCAGTAACCTCACTATCAATTATGGGGTTAATAGATAAAGCTCATGGTAAAATTGCAGCTGGCCAAATTTTATACCACTCAAAAGATAAAGGCACTATTGATTTAACTAAATTATCAAATGCCGAAATGCGTGCTTATCGAGGTAACGATATTGCTATGATTTTTCAAGAACCGATGACGAGCCTTAATCCTGTTTACACGTGTGGTAACCAAGTTATGGAAGCTATTTTATTGCATCAAAAAGTAAATAAAAAAATAGCTAAGCAAAAAACAATTGCATTATTTGAACAAGTGCAGCTACCCGACCCCGAACGGGTTTTTAACGCATACCCTCACCAAATATCGGGCGGGCAAAAACAACGAGTAATGATTGCTATGGCAATGAGTTGCAACCCAAGTGTACTTATTGCCGATGAACCAACAACTGCATTAGATGTTACTGTGCAAAAAACTATTTTAGATTTAATGCTAAAATTACAAGTTGAACACAACATTGGCATTATGTTTATTACTCACGATTTAGGGGTAATTGCCGAACTTGCCGATAAAGTGTTGGTAATGTATAACGGTAAAATTGTTGAACAAGGCCCTGTATTAGAAATATTTTCGAACCCTAAACACCCTTACACAAAAAGTTTATTAGCCTGTAGGCCTCCTTTAGATAAGCGTTTAAAATGTTTACCTGTATCATCTGATTTTATGAAAAAAGATGAAGATGGAAATATGATTGAAATACAACGATCGGTTAGTGAAGCCATAAACAATGTTATTATAACAAAACACGAGCGCCAGGTAAACCATAAAGAATTATATGCTCGAGATAAAATTTTAGAAGTTCAAAATTTAAAAACATACTTCCCTAAAACAAAATCTTTTTTTGGAAAAACATTAAGTTGGGTAAAAGCAGTTGATGATGTAACCTTTGATGTATATGAAGGAGAAACACTTGGTTTAGTTGGTGAAAGTGGGTGTGGTAAAACTACATTAGGCAGAACTATTTTGCGATTAAATGAGCCAACCGAGGGCAAAATATTTTTTAAGCGAAACGATTTAATGAGGTTAAAAGATGAGGATTTAAGGCACTTACGAAAAGATATGCAAATTATTTTTCAAGATCCTTATTCATCTTTAAACCCACGAATTACCATTGGCGAAGCATTAATAGAACCAATGACAGTGCACTCTATTTTAGCCAATTATAGCGAGCGAAAACAGCGTGTGTTAGAATTATTAGTAAAAGTTGGCTTAAGCGAAAACCAATTTAACCGTTACCCACACGAGTTTAGTGGTGGGCAACGACAACGTATTTGCATTGCACGCGCCTTAGTTTTAAATCCAAAATTTATTATTTGTGATGAAAGTGTAAGTGCTCTTGATGTATCGGTACAAGCACAAGTTTTAAATTTATTAAATGATTTAAAACGTGAATTTAAATTTACCTATATTTTTATTTCGCACGATTTATCTGTAGTTAAATTTATGAGCGATAGAATGATAGTGATGAATAAAGGTAAAATTGAAGAGATGGGCGATGCTGATGAAATTTATTTAAATCCGCAAAAAGAATACACAAAAAACTTAATAAACTCAATACCAAAAGGGCTTTTAAACGACATTAAAGAAAGCATTGAAAAAAAGAAAGCAATGAAATTAGTTAACGCTTAATGCTATGTTTGATTTTTTAAAACAATTAACAAACCCGCAAAGTATTATACAATTTGGGGGCCTATGGTTATTGTTATTTGTAGTGTTTGCCGAAACTGGTTTGTTAATTGGTTTTTTTTTACCTGGCGATTCGCTCATTTTTATATCGGGTTTGTTATGTGCAACTAAACCACATTTACTTAATGTTACTATTATACCGTTATTGTTTTTACTTGTATTAGCCGCAGTTTTAGGTAATGTATTTGCCTATTGGTTTGGTTATAATGCAGGCAATAAATTATTTACAAAAAAAGACAGCCTAATATTTAAACAAAGTCATTTACTTACTACTAAAGCATTTTATGATAAACATGGCGGTAAAACGTTAATACTTGGTCGTTTTTTACCTATTATACGCACCTTTGCGCCTATACTAGCGGGGGTTATAAAAATAAATTTTAAACAATTTATGATTTATAATGTTATTGGTGCAATAGCTTGGATTTGCTCAATTGCTAGCATTGCATATTGTTTAGGAATTAAATTTCCTGAAATAGAAAACTACATTGGTTACATCGTTATTACTTTAATTGTAATTACAAGCATACCCGTTTTAATTACCTACGTTAACAGTAAAAAAACTAAGTAAAATTTATTTTATTAAAATTTTACTCAACAATGTTTCAGAGCCTTTAAGTTTAAGTAACATTCTAATTTTTAATTGATGACGCGATGGAACTTTAATTAAAAATTCTACTTTTTATTTTGAGCATCTACAACAGCAATTGTAATCATATTAACAATTTCGCGAACCGAGCTACCTAATTGTAAAATGTGAACTGGTTTTTTTAATCCCATTAACACAGGGCCAATAGCCTCGGCACCACCTAGCTCTTGCAATAATTTATAGGCAATGTTACCTGCGGCTAAGTTTGGAAATATAAATGTATTCACATCCTTATCAACTAAAGTACTAAACGGAAATTGCTCTTTTAATAAATCGTTATTAACGGCAAAGTTTGCTTGTATATCGCCATCAACAATTAAGCCTGGATAATTTTTATGTAAAATTTTGGTGGCCTCCATCATTTTTTTAGGAGTTTCTCCATCTGCCGATCCAAAGTTAGTGTAAGATAGCATTGCAATGCGAGGGGTAATATTAAATTGTTTTATTGTGTTAGCTGTTAGCACTGCAATATCGGCTAATTGCTGCGCTGTTGGGTTTTCTGTTAAGGTTGTATCTGCAAAAAAATAAGGCCCTTTTTTTGTAATCATCATATATAAACCAGCAACTCTACCAACGCCATCTTGCATACCAATTGCTTGTAGGGCTGGTTTAATAGGAGCACCGTATTTGCGCGTTAAGCCACTAATCATGGCATCTGCCATACCCGTTTCTACCATCATTGTTCCAAAATAATTTCGGTCGCGCATAAGCTTGCGAGCATCGTATTGCGTTAAGCCTTTTCGTTGGTGTTTTTTCCATAACAAATCGCCAAATTCAAATCGTCGGGCTTCTTGCTCTGGCAACCATGCATCAATAATTGGGGTATCGCCCATATCAATTTGATGCTCTTCCATTAATTCTAAAATACGTTCTTTATTACCTAATAATATAGGCTTAGCTATTCCTTCGTCGCGAGTAAGTTGCGCTGCTTTTAAAATTTTATACGAATCGGCCTCGGTAAACACAACACGTTTAGGATTTGATTTTGCTTTGTTGGCAAGGCTTCGCATTAACTTATTATCTTTACCTAAGCGGTTATCTAATTCGGTTTTATAGCCGTCCCAATCTGTTATTATATGTTTTGCAACACCACTATCAATAGCCGCTTTTGCAACAGCCGAACTAACTACCGAAATTAATCGGTTATCTATTGGCTTAGGAATTATATAATCTGTACCAAAATTTAAGTTAGTGTTGCCATAAGCTAAGTTTACATAATCGGGCACACTTTCTTTAGCTAAAGCTGCAATCGCTAAAGCTGCTGCTAGTTTCATCTCTTCGTTAATGCACGTTGCTCTAACATCTAAAGCACCTCTAAAAATAAACGGAAAACCTAATACATTATTTACTTGGTTAGGATGATCGCTACGACCAGTTGCAATAATAATATCGGCGCGCGAGGCAATAGCATCTTCATAAGGTATTTCGGGAGTTGGATTTGCTAAAGCAAACACAATGCAATTAGATGCCATAGAGCGTACCATATCTTGCGAAAGCACGTTACCTTTTGACAATCCAACAAATACATCGGCACCTGCAATAGCCTCTTCTAATGTGTTAACGGTTATGTTATCTGATGCAAAGAAGGTTTTATATTGGTCTAAATCTTTTCTGTTTTTGTTAATAACGCCTTTGCTATCAAGCATTAAAATGTTTTCTTTTTTAACACCAACTGCTATGTACATTTTTGCACACGAGTTTGCCGATGCACCAGCGCCATTAATTACAACTTTTACTTCGTTCATTTTTTTGCCCGAAAGTTCAACAGCATTAAGTAAACCAGCCGAACTAATAATAGCTGTACCGTGTTGGTCGTCGTGCATTAAAGGAATGTTTAATTCTTCTTTTAAACGGCGTTCAATTTCAAAACACTCGGGCGCTTTAATATCTTCTAAATTAATACCGCCAAATGTGCAGGCAATATTTTTTACAGTATTTACAAATTCATCAATGTTTTTGGTGTCAACTTCAATGTCAAACACATCAATATCGGCAAATATTTTAAACAATAATCCTTTGCCTTCCATTACTGGTTTTGATGCCAATGCACCAATATCGCCTAAACCTAAAACAGCTGTACCGTTACTAATTACAGCAACTAAATTACCTTTAGCAGTATATTTATAAGCATCGTCTGCATTTTTTTCAATTTCTAAACAAGGCTCCGCAACTCCTGGCGAGTAAGCTAAGGTTAAATCGCGTTGGGTACTATATGGTTTTGTAGGAACTACTTCAATTTTTCCGGGGCGGCCTTGAGAGTGGTAATCAAGCGCATCTTGTTTAATAAATTTTGCCATAAAACAGTGTGGTTTAAGAGAACGAATGTAGCCTTTTTTTAATGTTTTTTAATTTAATATTGAATATATTAAGTGGAATTAAAACAAATTTTTTAGTAAATTGGTAACTTAAAAATATAGTTTAAAATGAAAAAACAATTAGTAGTAATTGCATTTACAATGCTGAGTTTAATGGGTATTTCTCAAACAACAGTTATAGATAGTATTTTTATAGGTGGTATATTTAGAACCTATCGATTGTATAAACCAGCAATTTATACAGGAGTTACCGCAAGACCATTAATTTTAAATTTACACGGTTACACAAGCAATGCCACTTCGCAACAAGCTTATAGTAACTTTGCACCCATTGCCGATACCGCTAATTTTTTAATGGTATTTCCTCAAGGTACTAAAGATAATAGTAACCAACCTTTTTGGAATGCAGGCATTAGTAATTTAGGTGTGAATGATATTCAGTTTTTAAATGCATTGATTGATTCGTTAGACTTAACTTATAACATAAATTTAAATAGAGTTTACTCTACTGGTATGAGTAACGGTGGTTTTATGAGCCATACTTTAGCTTGCGAATTAAGTAACCGCATAGCAGCAATTGCCTCGGTAACAGGCAGTATTTTTACAACTCAATACGGTGTTAATTGCCACCCTTCGCGCCCAGTGCCTGTTATGCAAGTATCGGGTACTGCCGATGGTACCGTGCCATTTACAGGCGCATCTACAATGATGCCTATTGATAGCGTTGTTAATTATTGGGTTAAAAAAAATAATTGTAACACCGTGCCAAGTTTTAGTAACGTGCCAAATACAAGTACTGCCGATGGTTGCACTGCCGAACATTATAGATATCTAAACGGTAATGGAGGAAGTACTGTTGAGTTGTATAAAATAATTGGAGGCGGGCATACTTGGCCAGGCTCTCCATTTAACACAGGTGTTACAAATCAAGATGTGAAAATATCCAAAGAAATTTGGCGCTTTTTTAATAAATATACTTTATCCAATACAACCAGTATTAACGAAGGCGCTTTGGTTAAAAACACATTTTCAGTTTATCCAAATCCCACAAATAGCACAATTAATTTTAAGTTTAATGATTTAAATGCCGTAGCGCAATCAATTACAGTTACAGATGTTTTAGGGAAAGTTGTACTACTTGAAGCAACTAATAATTTGGCATTAAATATAGAATCGTTAAAAAACGGAATTTATTTTATAGCTGTAAAAACAGTTGATGGCCTTGTAGTTAAAACTAAATTTATTAAGGACTAAATTTTAATTGGTATCTTTGCAAAATAAATGAAAACTAAAACACTTAAAAAAAATAAAGTTAATGTTGTAACATTAGGTTGTAGCAAAAACATTGTAGATAGCGAAGTATTAATGGGCCAACTAAAGGCCAATAACTTTAATGTTGAGCACGAAAGCCCCGAAGATGACCATAACATTGTAATTATTAATACGTGTGGTTTTGTAGAAAACGCAAAGCAAGAAAGTATTGATACCATTTTACGTTATGTAGAAGCAAAAAAACAAGGTACTATTGAAAAACTATACGTTACAGGCTGCTTAAGCGAACGTTATAAAGCCGATTTAGAAAAAGAAATACCAGATGTGGATGCTTATTTTGGCACACGTGAATTACCAAAAATATTAAAAACACTAAAAGCCGATTATAAACATGAGTTAGTTGGAGAGCGATTATTAACCACACCAAACCATTTTGCTTATTTTAAAATTAGTGAAGGTTGTGATAGACCTTGTAGTTTTTGTGCTATACCATTAATGCGTGGCAAACACGTTAGCGAAACGATTGAAAATTTAGTTGCGCGTGCAAAAACATTAGCAAGTAAAGGCACACGCGAGTTGTTATTAATTGCTCAAGATTTAACCTATTATGGGTTAGATATTTATAAAAAACGCGAACTAGCTCAGTTAGTTGATAAACTAAGCGATGTTGAAGGAATTGATTGGATACGTTTGCATTACGCTTTTCCGAGCGGTTTTCCGATGGATGTGTTAGATATAATGAATAAACGAACTAACGTATGTAATTATTTAGACATGCCATTACAACACATTACCGATAACATGCTAACCAGCATGCGCAGAGGCATAACTAAACAAAAAACAATAGATACCGTAAATCAGATAAGAGATAAAGTACCAGGTATTGCAATAAGAACTACTTTAATAGCCGGCTACCCTGGCGAAACACAGCAAGACCACGAAGAAATGCTACGTTGGGTTGAGGAAAGTAAATTTGAACGCTTAGGAATTTTTACCTACTCGCACGAAGAAAACACCCACGCACATTTATTAAAAGATGATGTGAAACCAAAAATTAAAAAAGAAAGAGCTGATGCGGTAATGAAAATTCAGCAAGAAATATCGTATAATTTAAATCAAGATAAAATTGGTAAAACCTACAAAGTATTATTTGATAGAAAAGAAAACGATTATTTTATTGGCCGAACTGAGTTTGATAGCCCCGATGTAGATAATGAAGTATTAGTAAAAGCAACCACCGAAAACTATATTAGAATTGGCGATTTTGCAAATGTGAAAATTAACGATGCAAGCGATTTTGATTTGTATGGAGATTTAGTTTAACAACACATGGCATTATTTATAAAATACTCACTAATAATACATGTTATTGCAGGTTGCTGTGCGTTACTATTTGGTGCATTTGCAATTGCATTAAAAAATAATACGCCAAAACATAAAAAAGTAGGTAAACTATATTTTTGGTGTATGACGGTTATTTTTGTAACAGGAGTTTACATATCGCTTTATAAAAACAATATATTTTTATTTTTAATTGCACTGTTTACCTATTACGCAGTATGTATTGCCTACCGTGCATTAAAATTAAAACAACTAAACATTACACAAACACCTTTGTTAATAGATTGGATTATACAAATAATTGCCGCAATTGCTTTTATTGGAATGGTTGCTTATGCAATTTATATTTATATAAAAACTCAACAAACAGATGCCTTAATACCATTTGTTTTTGGAGTGATGGGTATTTTTGGAATTTATAAAAACACAAAACGTTTAACACAAAAACCAAAACAAACTTTAGAGTGGCTAAAAGTGCACATTGGTAACATGTGTGGTAGTTATATTGGCGCCATTACAGCCTTTGTTGTTAATCAAAGTGAACACATCCCTTTACCATCAATTATTTTATGGCTAGGACCAACCGCAATTATTTTACCAATTATTTTAATGGAAACACGAAAGGTAAAATCAAAAGAAATTATTACACAATAAGTAAAACTTTAATATGTTAACAGAAGTTCATAAATCAGGATTTGTAAGTATTGTTGGATGCCCAAATGTAGGAAAATCAACCTTATTAAATGCGCTTGTTGGTGAGCGTTTAAGTATTATCACATCAAAAGCTCAAACAACCCGTCATCGCATAATGGGTATTGTTAGTGGCGATGATTATCAAATGGTTTTTTCGGACACACCTGGAATTTTAAAACCAAATTATAAATTACAAGAAAAAATGATGGAGTTTGTAATATCTGCATTTAGCGATGCCGATGTTATTTTACTAATTGTAGATATTTATGAAGATATTGTTTTAGAAGAAAGTTACTTAGAGCGGTTAAAAAAAACAAACACACCCATTTTGTTATTGTTAAATAAAATTGATTTAGCAACACAAGAAGTGCTTGATGCAAAGGTTGATGAGTGGAAAACAAAATTACCTAATGCAGAGCTAATACCTATATCGGCATTAAAAAAGTTTAATTTAGAAAACGTAATGTATCGCATTGTGCAACTTATGCCAGCTGGCGAAGCTTTTTATGATAAAGATACATTAACAGATAAACCCGAAAAGTTTTTTGTGTCTGAAATTATACGTGAAAAAATATTACTGCAATACAAAAAAGAAATTCCTTACAGCGTTGAAGTTGTTGTAAACAGCTTTAAAGACGAAGAAAAAATACTACGCATACAAGCTGATATTATGGTTGAGCGCGAAAGTCAAAAAGCCATTATTATTGGGCATCAAGGCGAGGCGTTAAAAAAAATGGGAACACGCTCGCGCATTGAAGCCGAAACATTTTTTGGTAAAAAAGTTTTTTTAGAATTATTTATTAAAGTTGCTAAAGATTGGCGTAACAACGATTTTAATTTAAAAAACTTTGGCTATAATAATTAAAAAACTTTAAAATAATTAATTACGCCAACACAAAGTAATTTATTTTTGAGAAGCAAAGTAAATTATTGTACCAACTATTATTAAAATACTAATTACTAATGCTGCAATTTTTGTAGCAGAGTAGGGGCGTTCACCTTGCACTTCGCCAGTACGAGCATTTATTAAAAAACGATAAACCGTATCGTTATATTTGTAAGAGCTTAACCAAACAGGTAGTAAAATGTGTTTAAATGTAATGTTATTGTAATCGGTATTCATAATGCCAATTTGTTGTACATCGCCACCAATATCCATTCGTACAGTATTTGTAATTTCTGGTTTCATTTTATCTTTGGCTTTTTCAAATCCAGTTTTCAAATCAACCTGATAACTTTCGGTAATAAAACCGCTTAAAAATTTATCATTATAGCTAACTAATTCGGGCAAATCCCATGGTTCTAATTCGTTTGCTAAATTTTCGGGTAACGATTTTGATGATACAATTAAAACATCATCAAAATCATTAGTAACTTTTCCAAACGCAGGGTCCCAACGTGTGCGCTGTGCTTGGCGTGTTTGGGTGTTACCTTCGCCATCTCTATAGGTTTCGGTAACGTAATAATAGATGCCTCTAACGCCAGTATAGTTTGTGTTTGTTTTGGTATCATAGGTCCAGTAGGGCATATAAATACCATTTAATTTTTCGGCACTATTTGCCGCATATTCTTTTAATTTTGAGGGTGCAAACCACAACCCATTTGCCCAATTTACAAACTCTAATGTTGCTTTTTTTCTATCAATTTTAAATGGTAATAAGTACGACGGCTTTATAATGCTTGATGTTGAAGCATTTTTTATGACCAAAGGCGTATCGCAATAAGGACAATTGCAAGCTGTAACATTTGGTTTTAGTGTTGTTGATGCGGCACAGTTTTGACATTTTACTGTACTAATTTCTTGTTTATCCTCAAGGTGTGCTTTTTCATCTAAAAAGCTAGCATAGTCATTTTCAATAATTTCTATGTCTTTATCACTATCTATTTCGTTTTTTGAACCGCAGTAATCGCAATTTAAAACTGTTGTGCCTGGTAAATATTTTAGGTTTGCACCACAATCTTTACACTTAATAAAATTGCCTACCTCGGCGTTTGGTTCATTAAAATCGTTTGCCATAATTTTGTATCATCAATAATCTAATTTACAAGTTATGTGTTAATAATTAACAGTTGGTACTTAACTATTTTTTAACAATTATGTTTTTTTTAAATATTTATTTATTAAAATTATAATTACTTATGATACTCTATTTTAAAACTACCATACTTGTTATATTTTGTTTGCTGTGTGCAATTAACTGCAATCAACAAACAAAAAAAAACACAATAAGTACATACAATTTACCAACACAACCTATAGTTAGCAATGCAACTAAACAATTAAAGTATAAAAATGAAATTTACAGGTTAGATACTTTATTTACTAAACTTAATAAAGCAAATGTGTTTAATGCTAATGTGTTGGTTGCAAAAAATAACGAAATTATATATCAAAAATCGTTTGGTGTTGCCATTAAAGAAACTAATGCTGCTTTAACCGATTCATCTTTATTTCAATTAGCATCGGTTACAAAAGTAATTACGGCTATTGCAACATTAATATTATACGAACAGGGTAAACTAAATTTAAACGAAAAAGTATGTAATTTAATTGATAGCTTTCCTTATAAAAATGTTACTGTTAAACATTTGTTATCTCATCGCTCTGGCTTAGCCGACTACACTTATTTTTGCGATGAGTATTTAAAAGGACAAACAAAACAATTATCAAATGCCGATATTGTTAATTTGATGATTAAAAACAAACCAGCTATTTATTTTAAAGAAAACACTCGTTTTGATTATAATAACTCAAATTATGCGTTATTAGCACACATAATACAAAAAGTTTCGGGCAAAACATACAGTCAGTTTTTAACCAGCGAGTTATTAATACCACTTGGAATGACACACACAAAATGTATATTAGATTTAGATTTTACAAATAAAAACATAACTTATGGTTACACTAATTCTTTTTTACGAGTAGTAAACGATAGGCTTGATGGAGTTGTGGGCGATAAAGGAATTTATACAACCTGCTACGATTTATTTTTACTTAGTGCAGCATTATATCAAAATAAATTATTGTTACCCAAAACACAACAAATGGCTTTTGAAGCTTATAGTCCTGAAAAAAAATTAGGAAATTATGGTTTTGGTTGGCGTATGAAAAATTGGAATACCGATGAAAAAGAAATATTTCATAACGGTTGGTGGCACGGCTACCGTACTGCTTTTCATCGTCGATTAAAAGATAGTTTAACCATTATTGTGTTAAGTAATCGTTTAAATAGCAGCGTTTATCAAACTTGGCGTATTTATAATGCCATTGATGGTAAAAATAGTATAAATGAAAAAACAGAAGAGTAATTTATTAAAAATTAAAGTTATTTTAAACAGCCAACTAATTTTTCAATTGTAAAATCAATTTCTAATTTGGTTGTGTATTTACAAAAACTAAATCTAATTGATGCCCTACTTTGATCGGCACCAATGCCTCGTAACACATGCGAGCCTTGGTTACTGCCACTACTACAAGCACTACCACCACTTGCAGCAATTCCTAAAATATCTAAATTAAACAATAACATTTCTGCATCTGGGTGCGATGGAAAACGGCAATTTAAAACTGTATACAAACTATCATCGCCTGTTTCGCCATTAAACTCAATACCAGGTATGTTTGTTTGGAGTTGCTGTTTCATGTAGTTTTTTAAATCGCGAACATATGCAATATGCTCTGGCATGTGCTGGTAACAAATTTCTAATGCTTTTGCTAAACCAACAATGCCGTGTGTGTTTTCTGTTCCGCCACGCATATTGCGTTCTTGCGCACCACCGTGTATCATTGGTTTTATTTTTATGCTATGGTTAACATATAAAAAACCAACGCCTTTTGGCCCGTGAAATTTGTGTGCTGCACAGGTTATAAAATGAACATGTATTTTTTGTAAATCGATGGCAAAATGCCCCATAGTTTGAACCGTATCACTATGAAAAATGGCATCGTATTGTTTACAAAGTTCCCCTATTTTTTCGAGCGAAATCATAGTGCCAAGTTCATTATTAGCATGCATCAACGAAACAAAACTACGTTCGTTAGTTTTTAATAATTCATCAAGGTGGTTTAAATCAACATTTCCTTTTTCATCAACATTAACCCAACTTAATTTTATTTTACCTTCTTTTTCTAAAATTTGTAAGGTAGTTTCAACTGCATGGTGCTCAATTTTGCTGGTAATGGCGTGCTTTATGCCTAATGTATGTATACTTTGGTTAATGGCCATGTTATCGGCCTCAGTACCACCACTAGTAAAAAATATTTCGGCTGGGCTTGTGTTAAGTAATTTAGCTACTGTTTTGCGTGCTACTTCAATGGCCGAGCGTGTGCGTCGCCCAAATGAATGTATTGATGATGGGTTGCCGTATTCTTCTTTTAAATAAGGTATCATCGCATCAAAAACGGCATCATCCAATTTAGTTGTAGCAGCGTTATCTAAATATACTTTCATTGTTTTGGCTTTTCAATTTTTAATTAAGTCTTGTGTTTTATGGCTTTCAAAATTTCAACTTTTTAATCCCTAATAATTTCTTTAATATCTTCAATTATTTTTTTAGCTAAAGTATCGGCAGTGCTAATACTTTGGCTTTCGCTGTATATACGTATAATTGGTTCGGTGTTCGATTTTCGTAAATGCACCCATTCTTTATCAAACTCAATTTTAACGCCATCAATTGTATTAACTGGTTGTTTAGCGTATTTTGTTTCAATTCTTATTAAAACTTTATCTACATCAATTTCGGGAGTTAATTCAATTTTATTTTTTGATATGTAATAGTTTGGATATGATTTACGTAGTGCCGATGCCGTTTTGCCCGATTTTGCTAAGTGTGTTAAAAATATTGCTACACCAACCAACGAGTCGCGGCCATAATGTAACTCGGGTAAAATAACGCCTCCGTTACCTTCGCCACCAATAATGGCATTGGTAGCCTTCATCATATTAACAACATTTACTTCGCCAACCGCACTAGCTGCGTAACTGCCACCCATAGCTTCGGTAACATCGCGTAAAGCACGGGTTGATGATAAGTTTGAAACAGTGTTGCCTCCTTTGTGATATTGCAACACAGCATCGGCAACTGTTACCAACGTGTACTCTTCTCCAAACATTTCACCATCTTCGCAAACCAATGCAAGGCGGTCTACGTCAGGGTCAACACTAATTCCTACATGCGAGTTAGTGTTTTTTACGCATTCGGCTAAATCTCTTAAATGTTCGGGCAATGGCTCGGGGTTGTGCGCAAAATGCCCAGTAGGTTCGCAATGTATTTTGTTTATATTTTGAACACCTAAAGCCTCTAAAAGCATTGGTATTACTATTCCTCCGCTCGAGTTAACGGCATCTACAGCAACAGTAAAATTCGCAGCTTTAATGGCATCAACATCTACATAAGGTAGTTGTAACACTTTGTTAATGTGCAATTGTATTAAATCATTATTTTGAGTGTATGTGCCTAGTTGGTTAACATCACAATAATTAAAATCTTCTTTATCAGCTAATTCTAAAATATATTTGCCTTCGCTATCGCTAATAAATTCGCCTTTGTTATTTAGTAACTTTAAGGCGTTCCATTGTTTTGGGTTATGGCTTGCTGTTAATATAATGCCTCCATCTGCATTTAATTCTGTAACTGCAATTTCTACAGTTGGTGTGGTGCTCAAACCTAAATCAATTACATTAATTCCTAAGCCAACTAAGGTGCCGCACACAATGTTGTTTACCATTTGCCCCGATAGGCGGGCATCTCTACCAATTACAATGGTTGCTGTTTTACTGGTATCATTACTTATTATCCAACTGCCATATGCCGATGCAAATTTTACAATATCCATTGGGCTTAATCCATCTCCTGGTTTACCACCAATTGTTCCTCTTATTCCCGAAATACTTTTTATTAAAGTCACGCTAGTTTAATTTTAAAAATTTAGGTAAAGATACTATTAGCACTACATATTACTTAATTTAGTTATTTACAATATACAAAAATTATTGTTAAAAAAAGGAGATTTAAGTGCTTAATTTAATGCTAAATTTGTGGTAGTATTATTACAAGAAAGATTTTTATATGAGTGAGTTTGAAGGAGATGGGCTTAGTAATCAGGATTTTGAAAAAAGCTTAAAACGCTTTGAAGATATGGTATCAACAAACGATACCGTTTTTTTTGATATTGACGAACTCGAAGAAATTATTGAATATTACATGCAATGGTTTAATTTAGAAATGGCAAAAAAAGCCATTGATTTAGCTTTGCACAATTTCCCTTACTCATCATCTATCAAAATAAAACACGCTCAATATTTATCGTCGCAACATTTTACTATTGAAGCACTCACTATTTTAAATGATATTGAGTTAGTTGAAAGTAACAACGGCGATTTGTATATGACACGTGGTTACATTTATAGCCAAACTGGTTTAAGCGAAAAAGCTATCGAAAATTACAAAAAAGCTTTGCCTTTAATGGAATTTAAAGACGAGGTTTATGTAGCAATTGGCATTGAATTTTTAAACGATGAAAAAGCCGACGATGCTTTGTATTACTTAAAAAAAGCATTACGTGTAAATATAGATAACGATGTAGCTTTAAACGAACTATCGTTATGTTTTGAAATGACTGGTAAAAGTGAAGAAGCCATTTCGTTTTATGAAAACTATATTGAAGAAAAACCTTACAATCATTTTGCTTGGTTTAATTTAGGAATTAGTTATAACCGTTTGGCGTTTTACGAAAAAGCAATAGATGCCTATGATTATGCTATTGCGATTAAAGATAATTTTTCGTCGGCCTACTTTAACAAAGCCAACTCATTGGCTCAATTAGAAAAATATACCGAAGCAATTGAGGTTTATAAAGAAACCTTTAAGCACGAAGAACCCGATGCAAGCACTTATTATTATATTGGCGAGTGTTACGAAAACATGGAGCGATACGATGAAGCGTTAGTAAATTATAACCGATCAATTAAAATAGATGCTGCTTTTGCAGATTCGTGGTTAGGTGTAGGAATTGTTTTAGATTATCAAAATAGAATTACCGAAAGCTTACACTACATTAAAAAAGCTATTGAGCTAAACCCTAGTAATGCCGAATATTGGTACGTGTTTGCCGAAGTACAACATAAAATAGGTTTTTTAGAAGAGGGCGCACAATCGTATATGCGCGTTATTGAGCTAGGTTATGATGAGTATGACGTGTACATTGATTATGCAAAATTACTATATGAGGCAGGCTATTACAAAGATTGCGAACATACCCTTGCCGATGGCATACAAAAATACCCCGATGCAGCCGAATTATATTACCGAATGAGCGGTTTGCAAATGGAATTAGGGAAAAAACAAGACGGTATGGCTTTTTTAACTCACGCCCTAGAGATTGATTATGATAAACATACCGATTTATTAGAATACATACCCGCACTAACTATTGATGTAGAAGTAATGCAGCTAATTAACTCTTACAAAAAACTTTAATTTTTAAAACTAAAATAAAAAACTAATTTTAATAACTTATAAATTACTTATGCCAAACTACACAACTAACTTATCTTTTTTGCCCGAACGCACCGAACGGCCTCGTAATAGTGGTTTAACAATGGTAATGGATAAAGGAATTAGCTTAAAGCACGCCCACGATTTTATTGATACCTATGCCGATTATGTAGACTTTGTAAAACTAGGTTTTGGCACATCGGTAGTATCTAAAAATGTAAAAGAAAAAATTAAAATTTATCAAAATGCGGGTATTAAAACATATTTAGGAGGCACATTATTTGAAGCCTTTG
The DNA here is from genome assembly GCA_043718985.1 of Bacteroidota bacterium. Classification (GTDB taxonomy): domain Bacteria; phylum Bacteroidota; class Bacteroidia; order B-17B0; family Aurantibacillaceae; genus UBA4416. The sequence continues at coordinate 17,715 of JAYSUQ010000231.1, forward strand.
TTGCTCGTGGTAAATTTGATGATTATCAAAAATTAATTACCGATTTAGGTTTAGATAGCGCAGAAGTATCAGACGGAAGCATTAATATGGACCACGATAGTAAATGTAAATTTATAACAACTTTAGCAAAAAATTTCACGGTTTTATCTGAAGTTGGCTCTAAAGAAGAAGGCATTATTATACACCCAGCTAAATGGACAAGCATGATGAAAGCCGAATTAGAAGCGGGTTCGTTTAAAGTTATTGCCGAAGCTAGAGAAAGCGGTACTGTTGGTATTTTTCATAAAAACGGAAGTGCGCATAGCATGTTAATTACACGCATTACTAATAAAATTAATGTAGAGGATATTATTTGGGAAACCCCTCAAAAAAGCCAACAAGTATATTTTATAAATTTATTTGGTGCCAATGTTAATGTTGGTAATATTAGTGTTGATGATGTTATACCTTTAGAAACCTTACGTTTGGGCTTGCGTGGCGATACCTTTTTTAATTATTTACCAGAAGGAACAAAAGATAAAATGTTTTAATGAAAAATCTATTTCTAACCATATTTGTAATTATATTAGTTAATAAATTGTTTGGACAAAACATTCACTCCTCAAACACGTTTATTAAAACAAACTATAATCACGAAGAATTTTTCGCCAATAAAAATTCTTCGAAATTATTTTATAACGCAGGTAATAGTGAATTATATTTAATTATAGATTTTGCAAATTTTAAAACTGGAATAGATTCTTTAGATGAATGGCTGGATGATTTAAGTGATACTAAATTTATTTATAAAACAGTTGTACCCACCGAAAATTTACCACCTTTTAGCAATAACGGATACAAATCATTTAAATTAAATGGCACAATAAACTTTAACAATGTAGCCCAACCTCATTCTGTAGAAATGATTTTATATCAATTATTAACCGAAGGAGAGTTCCATACAAATGCTGGAAATTTATATTCTGATAATATAAGAGTCATTCTACAGTTATCTTTTAAACCAAAAGAATTTAAAATTGACAAGAAAAAGCATCATCTTAAAAAAACAATCGCTATTAATATTGGCGATGGGCGATTTAATTTAATAACCCCAGAAACAGAACACCTTATTCATTAAAAAATTAAACTATTAAATAAGCATCATAAATAAAAATAAACGCAATTACCTTTTTAATGATTATACAACGTGCCAATTAAAAAGTAAATAATTTAAATAATATGAAGTAGCTATGTTTGTTTTAAACACTAACGAATAAAGATAAACTAACTAAAATATATTACAATTTAAAAACAATAAAATAAACATATGAAAGAAATAACTGTACAAGAATTAAAACAATTGATTGACGAAAAAAAAGATTTTCAATTTATAGATGTACGCGAACAACACGAATTTGACGAAGTAAATTTAAATGCTCAATTAATACCAATGGGAGAAGTACTCGAAAATGTTGATAAAATAGATAAAACCAAACAAGTTGTAATACATTGCCGCAGTGGTAAGCGCAGCGCAACTGTTATAAATGCGTTAGAATCGCAACATGGTTTTACTAATTTGTATAATTTAAAAGGCGGTATTTTAGCTTATATTGATGAGGTTGGACTTTAATTTAGTTTTTAATGCTGAGTTATTAGTTTTTAATAAGTAGCACAGTCAAATAATATTTTTTTTAATAATAAAAACTAATAACGGAATGATAGAATTATTTAAACACATTTTACACCTCGATTTTGATTGGCTATTTGCCAATTTTGGAACTGCTATTTATGTAGTTTTATTTTTAGTTATTTTTATTGAAACAGGTTTAGTTGCAATGCCTTTTTTACCAGGCGATTCGTTATTATTTACAGCTGGTTTATTTGCACGAACAGGACATTTAAATTTATCGTATTTATTTATTTTATTGTTTATTGCTGCCGTATTAGGCGATAATTGTAATTATTGGATAGGCCGTAAAATTGGTTTAAAAGTATTTCATTTAAAATTTAAAGGAAAACCAATTGTAAAACAAGAATATTTAACCAAAGCACACGAGTTTTTTGAAACCCATGGCACAAAAGCAATTATTATGGCTCGCTTTGTACCGTTTGTGCGCACCTTTGTGCCTTTTGCAGCAGGCATTGGCGAAATGAATTATAAAAAATACCTTTCGTTTGATGTGTTAGGCGGTTTTTTATGGATTGGCAGTTTACTTACTGCGGGTTATTTGTTAGGTGAGGTAGAAATTATTCGTAAACACATTGATTTGGTTTGTCTTGGTATTATTGGCATATCGGTTGTGCCGGTAATTATAGCAATGGTTAAAAATAAAAAAACTTAATTTGTTACAGGTTTAGCTTATTTTTTTCGTTGTTTTAAATAATTTTGCCACATTAAAATACCTTGTTGTAAATGCAAAACACAAAGTGTAGTGCAACAAACAAGTACAATTGTGGCTAACATAAATAACTCTCCTCCATCTCCTTTAGATTGGATGCCGATTACTGTTAAGTGAGAAAGTATAGCGCCAAGCATTAATCCAACCCCAACAAAGGCACCTACAAATACTGTTGAAGGTATTAAAAGAAGTAGTCCTGCAATTAATTCAATTATACCAGTTCCAATTCTACCCCAAGGCTCAACACCTAACTTAGTAAATAACTCTACCGACTCTGGATGCCCAGAAAATTTGAAATAAAGTGTTTGTAATAAAATAATAGCTGCTACTATTTGAAGTATCCAAGATGTTATGTTTTTTGCTTTCATTTTTTATTCTTTTCAGTTTTATTTATAAATTAAATTCCAATTTTTGTCTGCCTTTGTTTTTAAATTTCTTTCATCTTCATTCCATTTTGTAAGTGTATTATTTGTCCAAGTATGGTAAAATAAATACAATTTACCATCAATAATTTTAAATGTTTCAGGGTCAATCTCTACTTTACTGTTAATAGCGCCCATAGCATATGCACACCAACCGCCATATTGTGGCTCAAATTTTTTAGGATCTTTAATAAATAATTCTTTATTTTTTTGAGATGAAAAATAATAAGTTACGCCCTCTATTGTTGTTGCTATGCTTTTATTACCTTCAATTGCTTTATTAGAAATAAAATAGGCAATTGGATCGTATCCCTTAATTGCAATACTCTTTTCTAAATTAACATGTTTAGTTTTTAAAGCTGTTTGAGCATAAGTACTATTTAAGCCTAAAAATGCCAATACTACTGTTAAAATTAAATGTTTCATATTTCTGTTAGTTGGTTATACTTTGTTAGTCGCTTTGTTTAAATAATACTTACAGCAATTCCTAAATATTATTGGTTTGTAGTTATTTTTTCTTCAATTTATCTTTAAATAGTTTTTCAAACTTATCTATTTTTGGTTGTATAACCATTCGGCAATAGGGCTCTTCTTTATTTAAGTTGTAGTAATCCTGATGATAATCTTCGGCAATATAAAATTTACTAAAAGGGCTTATTTGCGTAACAATTAAAGTACCATAAACGTTTTCTGCATTTATAGCATCAACTATTTCTTTAGCAATCTTTTGTTGCTTATCGTTTCGATAAAAAATAACCGAACGGTATTGTGTTCCAACATCAGCTCCTTGTTTGTTTAAGGTTGTTGGATCGTGAACTGTAAAAAATACTTTTAATATTTCTTCTAACGAGGTCTTTGTTTCATCGTATGTAACCTGAACTACTTCGGCATGCCCTGTTGTTCCTGAACATACATCTCTATACGATGGGTTTTTAACAGAGCCTCCTGAAAAACCAGATTCTACTTTAACAACTCCATTCAGCATTTCATAAACAGCCTCAACACACCAATAGCATCCACCGCCTAATGTTATAGTATCAATTTTTGATTTTGATTCATGCGTATCATTTATCTTGCTTATCATTCCTTCATCCTGTTTTTGAACATTTAAATTACACGCATTTAGCGTTAACGTAAAAAAGGCAAACAACACCACTCCAATTCTTACTAAAAACAGTTCTCTTAAATTCATATTTTATATTTTAATGGTTTCTTATCTTGATAGTAGGATAATTTGCAATAACCTTACAAAAAATTATTATTTTTTCAATTTTTCATTTAAAGCTTCATTTAAGCGATTTTTTGCCTCATCAGAAAGTTTAAATTCAATTACATTTTGTTTATGTTGTAATTTTAAAATGCTACTAATCAAAATGCTTTGTTTTTGATAATTTCGGCATTCAGAGCAAATTTTTAGATGAAGGTTTAATTGTGCTTTGTCAATAAATGATAATGGCTTACTTTGCTCTTTTTCAACTAACCAACTAGCTCTTCGGCAAGAGAGAACTATTAAATGATGTAAGGTTTTTTTCATTTCTTATTTTTTAAGCCAGTTTATTTCGATACATGCCCTTAATTGAAGTTTTGCCCTGTGTATAATTACCCAATAATTAGTCGGTGTAATATTTAATTCCTTACATACGTTTTCTGTTTTTGCCTCTTCTACTAATTTTAATAAAATTAATGCCTTTTGTTTAGTAGGTAATTTATCAATGCAGTTATGTAAAGCTACTCCTAATTCTTTATTTTCAATTGTTAAGGAGTAGTCTGTTTTCCAATCGGCAGGGCTAGTATCCTCTTTCCATTCGCCATGCTTGTCAAAATAATTATCTAAAAAGGACTCACTTTCTTGTAAACCTAATTTTGTATTCGAAAATTCAAATTTAGTAGATGCCTTTCTATAATAATCGGCAATTTTAAATTTAAGAATAGTAAACAACCAAGTTCTTTCTGTGCTTAACCCTTTAAAATTTCTGGCAGATTTTAGGGCCGCCAAAAATGTTTCTTGAACTAAATCTTCGGCTAATTCTGGCTTACTTGTTTTATTCATTGCGTATCCGTATAGTTCGTCCGAATAAGCACTCACCCAATTGTTTGGATTAATTATGTTAGGTGCATTTGTCATATTAAATACTTAAAACTGCAAAAATATGATTTAAACTTAGTTTGTAAAAAATAACAATCAACTATGTGTATGGGTTACTCGCCTAACTCCAATGCTTTAATATTTTGTATGGCGTTACCCGCAATACCTTTAACCGAACCGTAAAAATTAGTGGTATTTAGCAATACTTTTTCTAATTGCTTTTCACGTTCTTTCCAAATTTTTTGCATGGCATTTTTTTCTTTTTGTATACCTTCTTGTAGTTCGGTAAAGCCTTCAACAATCGCTTCAATTTGTTGTCTAAATTCAAGCCCAGTTAAATAGCTATATAACATACTCATTTTATCGCCCTTGTTTTCTTGGCTAGCAACTGCAGCATACACTTTAAGTAAACTATCGCGTAATACAAATGCTAAACTTTTAATTTCGCTAAATGTGCAAATCCAAACCCCATCTTTAATGCCAAAACGTTCCATATCCTTCGGCATTGTATCAGTAACAATAACTGCAATATCGGCCTGTGTGTTGCGCATGTCATTTTTTAATTTATCTATCCAATCACCACCAAATGCTTTTGTGTTTTTACTTTCATAAATAATTTTACCACACGTTTGCCCTAGCGCATTACGCACTGTTTGTATCGCATCGGCGCCCTTAATGCCTTTTCCAACTTCATCAATAGTATCAAACGGAAACGTTAACTTCAATAATTCTTCTAATGCCAATTCTTGTACTTCGCCCTGCAGTTGCATGCTACCTTGGCCTTGTTTGCGCACCATCTCTTCGGTTAATTTTTTTTGATCTTCTAGTTGCTTTTTTAATTCCATCATTTGCATGTGATGGTCTTTTTCTTTTATTAAATTTTTTTCGAGCTCTTGTTTTTTAATATGTTCCGATAATAGTTCTCTTTCAATTTGTAGTTTTTTTTGAAGCGTTAATTCAAATTCATCTTCCTTTATTTTAAGATTATTTTCTTTATGTATAAATTCTAATTCTTTTTTCTGACTATCTTTTAATTTTTGATCGCTATCGGTTAATTGTTTGTTAAGCAATTCTACCTGTAATTTAACTTCTGCTGCGGCATTTTTTATAGCTGTTTGCTCTAACAATTGTTTTTCAATTTTTAGTTTACTTGCAATTATAGCTTCCTGATTTTCTTGCTGTAACTTAAAATCTTCTAATTGTTGTTTTAGCTGATTTTCTTTTTCGGTTATTTTTTTTTGATCAATAGTGTATTTTTCAATATAACGAGCATTAATATTTTTTTCATACTCAGCAGATATCGCATCACCTAACGGAAATTCGTGTTTGCAATTGGGGCATTTAACTAAGGCTTGTGAACTCATGTTAACTTATTGTATTAAGTTGTTTATATAAAATAGCCATTCCATCAACAGCAGTAGTTTTTAAAACTGTTAAATTTTTAATGTAATCTAAATTAAAATCAGACGGATCGATTAAATATTTTTTAGAAGATACTGGCACATGGTTAATTAAATTTGCAGCAGGATAAACATTTAAAGAAGTGCCAATTGTTATAAAAACATCTGCTGTAGTGGCTATTTCAATTGCGTTATCCATTTCGGGTACCATTTCGCCAAACCACACAATGTGCGGCCTTAGTTGGTAGCCTAATTCACATTTATCGTCAATTGTAATTAATTTATTTTTAACATCATAAACTAAGTTTGCATCGTTAGTACTTTGGCTTTTCATAATTTGCCCATGTAAATGCAATACATTTTTACTGCCAGCACGCTCGTGCAAATCATCAATATTTTGAGTAATAACATGCACATCAAATTGGTTTTGCAAATTGGCAACAAGTTTGTGCGCACTGTTAGGCTTGGCATTAATAACCTGTATGCGCCTTTCGTTATAAAATTTTAAAACTAATTCTTTATCCTTTATCCATGCTTGAGGCGTAGCAACATCTTCAATTTTATAATCTTCCCACAAACCACCGCTATCTCTAAAAGTTTTTATACCACTTTCGGCACTTATACCCGCCCCACTAAACACTACTATTTTTTGTTTTTTACTCATTAAAATAATCTATAAACAATATACAAACAAGTGCTTATAATTAACTTGCTTATTTTAAATTTACACAAATTTAAAATTATTATAAAATAATAGTTATTACAAAACAACAACAACCACAATAAAGTTTAATACATCGTTTAATTTATAAAAACTAAAAACAACAACACATGAAATTTTTTATCGACACAGCAAATTTAGCTCAAATTAAAGAGGCACAAGATTTAGGCGTTTTAGATGGCGTAACCACCAACCCAACATTAATGGCAAAGGAAGGTATTAAAGGGCAAGGTAATATTTTAAAACACTATGTTGATATTTGCAACATAACAACTGGCGATGTAAGCGCCGAGGTTATTGCAACTGATTTTGAAGGTATGGTGCGTGAGGGCGAACTGTTAGCCGATTTACACCCACGAATTATTGTAAAAATACCTATGATTAAAGATGGCATAAAAGCCATTAAATATTTTACTGATAAAGGTATTAAAACAAATTGCACCTTGGTTTTTAGTGCAGGCCAAGCTTTATTAGCTGCTAAAGCTGGAGCAACTTATGTTTCGCCATTTGTAGGCAGGTTAGATGATATTAGTACTGATGGTATGCGTTTAATTGAAGAAATTCGCGTAATTTTTGATAATTATGCTTACGAAACACAAATATTAGCTGCATCGGTACGTCATCCAATGCACATTATACAGTGTGCACAAATTGGTGCCGATGTTATTACGGCTCCATTAGGAGCAATTATGGCATTGTTAAATCATCCATTAACTGATAAAGGTTTGGAACAATTTTTGGCTGACGCAAAAAAATAATTAAGCGAGTTTTATTAGGCTTTAATTAAAATAAATTTTTAAAAGGTTTTAACATAAGGTTAAAGCCTTTTTTTGTAATTGTTACAATGGACTATAAATTTATTTAATAGATTTTGGTAGCTTTAACCCACTTTTAAAATTTAACAACATCAATAAATGAAAATACTATTCTCGTACGTAAAGCAATACAAAAAGCTATTGTTTTTAGCACTCATTCTTGCAACAATTAACCAATGTTTTTCGTTATGCGACTCCATTATTACAGGTAAATTATTAAATAAATGTGGTGTTGAGTTAAAAAGTTTTAACGGTAATTACAACGAGTTTTTAAAAACCTTGTTAGGTTTTTTAGGCTTATCTGTTGGTGCTGCATTAATTAGTAGAATAGCTAAAAATTTTCAGGATTATTTTACAAATATTATTATACAACGCACAGGTGCGCAAATGTATACCGATGGCATAAAAAAAGCATTGGAGTTGCCTTACCACGATTTTGAAGACCAGCGAAGCGGCGAAACCTTGGGTAAATTACAAAAAGTGAAAATTGATTGTGAAAAATTTATTACCCTTTCAATTTCAATGATATTTCAATCGTTAATAGGAATTATTTTTGTGGTTGTTTATGCAGTAAACATACATTGGTTATTAGGACCAATATTTTTAGCAACGGTGCCAGTAATTGCATTTATTAGTTCGGTATTAGGTAAAAAAATTAAACTAGTTTCTAAAAAAATTGTAGGTGAAACTACCGCTTTAGCTGGAGCTACAACCGAATCGTTAAGAAACATTGAACTTGTTAAAAGTTTAGGGCTAACCAACCAAGAGGTTAATCGCTTAAACTCAACTACAATTAAAATATTAGGTTTAGAGTTAAAAAAAGTAAGATTTATACGTAGTTTAAGTTTTGTGCAAGGTACAATTGTGCATTTAATGCGCACTAGTTTAGTGTTTGCTTTGTATTTATTTGTGTTTAAAGAAATTATTAAGCCTGGCGATTTAATTACCTTAATGTTTTTTTCGTTTTTTATTTTTAATCCTTTGCAAGAGTTGGGTAACGTTATTGCAGTGTATAACGAAACACAAGTATCAATGGAAAATTTTAATAAATTAATAAATTCAAAAAGCGAAGAAAAACCATTAAATCCAAATAAAATTGGAACCATAACTAATTTACAGTTTAATAACATCACATTTAAACACCAAACTGCAAAAACAGCAGCTGTAAATAACATTTCGTTTAATGCAAGTGCTGGGCAAACTATTGCTTTTGTTGGCCCATCGGGTAGCGGCAAAACAACCTTAGTTAAAATGTTAGTTGGTTTATATAAGCCAAACGAGGGCAATATATTTTATAATCACAAAAATGTAAACGAAATAGATTTAGATGAAATTAGAACACAGCTAGGATTTGTAACACAAGACCCTCAATTATTTTCGGGTACTATAAAAGATAATTTATTGTTTGTTAAACCTACCGCAACCGATGATGAAATTAATGATGTGCTGCAAAAGGCATCGTGCCAAAATTTATTAAGTAGGGCCGAAAACGGTATTTACACAACAATTGGCGAAGGTGGTATAAAAGTATCAGGGGGCGAAAAACAACGCTTATCAATTGCTCGCGCCTTATTGCGCAAACCAAATTTGTTAATTTTTGATGAGGCAACATCGGCGCTCGATTCAATTACCGAAGAAGAAATTACACAAACCATTCGTAGTATTTCATCACAACAAAACCAAATAACCGTTTTAATTGCACATCGTTTATCAACCATAATGCATGCCGATAAAATTTTTGTGTTAGAGCAAGGTACTATTATTGAAGAAGGAAAACACATTGATTTATTAAACGAAAAAGGCTTGTATTATGCAATGTGGCGCCAACAAATTGGCGAACGAAAAATATAACTAATATTCAACTGCAAATTTGCAAGTGTTTTTTTATGGGTAAATAGCAAAATCCAAAACTAAAAAACAGTATCTTTAAAATAATAAAATAGTTATGGCTAAAGTTATTCCGTTTAAAGCAATTCGCCCACAAAATGATAAAGTTCATTTAGTTGCTTCTCGTTCGGTTGATGGTTACAACCCATCCGAATTGAGAGATAAGCTAGAAGGAAACCCTTATTCGTTTTTACATGTCATTAATCCTGATTTTGAAGATGGTATTAAAACCACGCCAGGCTCTCGCGAAAGACTATTAAAAGTGAAAAATCATTTTAAAAAATTTGTTCGCGAAAAAATATTTTTAAGAGATGCAAACCCAAGTTATTATTTATACAGGCAAGTTAAAGAGGGTAATGAATATTTAGGAATTATTGCCTGTACAAGTATTGATGATTATGAAAACGGAGTTATAAAAATACACGAACAAACATTAACACACCGCGAAGAAAAATTAAAAGATTATTTAGAAGTTTGTGAATTTAATGCCGAACCTGTTTTATTTTGTTACCCAAATGATTTTGATATAGATACCATATCGGCAAATGTTGCAGCTACACGAGCCGATTATGATTTTACTACAACCGACAAAGTACGCCATACGGTGTGGGTAATTAATTCAAAAAAAATTGTACAACAAATTGCCGAAAGATTTAATGCATTACCAAACATTTATATTGCCGATGGGCATCATCGTTCGGCATCATCTACTTTACTTGGTAAATTGAGGCGTAGCACACATAAATCATACACTGGAACCGAGGCATTTAATTATTTTTTGGGAGTTTTTTTTCCAGAAACATCTTTAAAAATTTATGATTATAACAGAGTAGTAAAAGATTTAAATAATTTATCGGTAAGTAATTTGTTACAAAAATTAGCGTTTAATTTTAATGTAACTGAAGTAAATAGTTTTGATTTTAAACCAACTCAAAAACACGAACTATCAATGTATGTTGATGGTAAGTGGTTTTCATTAATAGCAAAAAACAGTATTTATAACATTAACGATCCTATTGATAGCCTTGATGCGGCTATTTTAACTAAATATATTTTATCGCCCATATTTGATATTCACGATTTAAAAACGGATAAGCGCATAGGCTTTGTGCCCGGCGTGCGTGGTAGTAGCGAGTTAAAAAAAATGGTTGATGAAGGAAAGGCTTCGGTATCGTTTGGCTTGTATCCAGTAACAATGGAGCATTTAAAATGGATTGCCGATACGAATAACATTATGCCGCCTAAATCAACCTGGGTTGAACCTAAAATGCGAAGCGGCTTAGTTATTTATAGTTTAGAGGATTAATACTTATTATAATAATTATAAGTAAACATAATAAATTATGAACTCTCAAAAACCATTTATAGATAACAAGCAATTTAATAAAATTGATTATAGCACGAATACCTTATTAATTGCTGAGTACGAAAACTGCACATTTATAAATTGCAATTTAGCCAGCAATAATTTATCGCATTTTATTTTTACCGATTGTTTATTTATAAGCTGTAACCTAAGTATGGTTAATGTAACTAAAACAACATTTAAAAACACAACGTTTAAAGAATGTAAATTGTTAGGCATTCACTTTTATAATTGCAATGCTTTTTTATTAAATTTTAGTTTCGAAAATTGTAATTTAAATTTAGCCTCGTTTTTTAAACTAACAATAAAAAAAACACTATTTAAACACTGCAATTTGCACGAAGCCGATTTTTCGGAAGCCGATTTATCACAATCTAAATTTGATAATTGCGATTTTAATTTAGCTATTTTTGATAATACCAATTTAGAGAAAACAGATTTTTGCACATCTTACAACTACATAATTA
>JAYSUQ010000232.1:0-9046 GCA_043718985.1 Bacteroidota bacterium
AAAACAAACTTACCACCAGCATCGGTTATAATGTTTTCTATTACTTCTTTTTGATTAAAAATAGTAACCTTTGCATTTGTAATTGCTTTTTTATCTTGATCGTAAAGGCAGCCTTTCAACTTCATAATAAGTTGAGTATCATCAATGGCTAAATCGCTCATCGTTGATTTATCTATTGCCATTAAATTAAATTTAAATTTACCTTTTGCATCCGATCGTATTGTTTTAATTTCTTTACCAGTTTTGTTTGTTAGCACAATTTTCATATCGGGTGGCAAATCACTATCTTCAATAGATAATGAATAATTTTGATCAACTGGTAAATTTCTAAATGCAAAAGCTCCAAACTCGTTAGTAGTTGTCTCTTCCATCACATCGCCAAATTCGTTTTTAATAATTACTTTTTTGTTCGCAAGTGGCTTGCTTGGGCTATCGCCGTATAGTAAGTTACCCGCTAAACTTAAATCATCTTCGTTATATAAATCGGGCATTCCGTTAGGGTCGAGCGGTAAATTACGAAACACAAATTTTTGTCCAACATTTTGCGAGTGTGTTATGCGGGCAATTTTATTGTTTTTATCGGCTAAATAATAACGCGATTTATTTTTTAAATTCATTTCGGTTTGCTCAATTTCGGCCATGTAGGCTTTATCAGTATCTAAATTTTTAAATGCAAAATATCCTTTTGCATCTGTTTTGGTCGAGTCAATTGTTTTTCCATCTTTATTTAATAAATAAACTTTAACATTTTTTGCTGGGTCATTCGTGTTTTCGGTTAACAAAACAATACCATCAACGGTCATACTTTTGTTGGTGTATTTGTACCAATAAATATCATCTTCGCCTTTACCACCTTCTCTGTTCGATGAAAAATAACCCGTACTATCGGTTAAAAAAGTAATTCCAAAATCATCAGCTTTGCTGTTTAGCAATAAGCCTTCGTTTTTATTTAGTAGCCATTTATTACCAACTTGTTTTGCCGAAAAAATATCTAAATCGCCAAAGCCAGGTAACCCGTTAGATGAGTAATATAATATACCATCTTTATTGATAGATGGAAAAACCTCGTCGCCACTTGTATTTACATCTACACCTAAATTAACTGGTTTATCCCAACCATCGCCAACTTTTTTGGTCATCCAAATATCTTGTCCACCAAAACCACCAGGCATATCCGATGCAAAAAACATAGCAGTTCCATCGGTATTTAAACTAGGATGTGCGCACGAAAAATCGTCGTTATTATAATTAAATGCCGTAGGTTTTGCAAACGTTTTACCATTAACAGCACTAAAATAAATTTTGGCACGGTTAATAAAATTTTTATTTTTTTTATTTACAACATAGTTTACTCTTGTAAAGGCACTCAATTTTCCGTCGGCAGTAAAAGATATTGGTCCATCGTGAAAACTGGTATTAATTTTTTTAGATAATAAGCTTCCTTTTTTTACGTCGTTGTTTTTTATATCGGCCGAGTAAATGTTTAAAAAAGGTTGGTTGTTGGTTCCCGATTTTTCAAAATCAACAATATCATTTACTTTTTCGGCTACAAATACTAATTTATTATTTACTATTACTGGGCAAAATTCGCTTCGTTTTGTGTTAATCGCTTCTATATTTTTTATTTCATATTCTTTTGGCTTGCTTTCCCAATATTTTATTTCTTGGCACGATTTAATAGCATTTTGAGCCGTTTTACTTTTTTCGTTGTACTCTAAATAAGTGTAATATTGGCTTAATGCTTCGCTATATTTGTTGTTCGATTTTAGTACGTTTCCATAATTATAATTAACATCTGGCTCAACTTTACCTATTGCAACGGCTTGTGCATAATAAGTTTCGGCTTTAGTGTAATTATTTAATACACGGTAGCAATCGGCTAATTTTACCATAGCTAGTTGTTTATTGGGCGAGCTACTTTTGGCAACTTTTTCAAATGCGGGTATTGCCTTGGCATAATTAAATTTAGCGAGTTGTTTTTCGGCTTTTTTTAATTGAGCTGTTGCAACAAACGTTAGCGTTAACAACAAATAAGTAAGGTATGTTTTTATGTGTTTCATTTGTATATTTTATTATTTAATTGCCATATGGTTTAGTCATTAATTTTTTATGCTTTTTTTAAATGATAACAATTGCATTTTATTTAAAAGTAATAAATTATAATTTTTTTATAAATAACGTGGCGATAACATTTTAGATTTAAATGTTCCAAAATCAAAACCAAGCATTATTTCGTGCCCGTTGCCTAATCGTTTTTGTATTTTACTTGTACCATTATCAAAGGCATAACCAACACGTAAATGGTTAGTAATAATAAGTTGCATTAATATACCAGCAGTAGCATCTGACCGAACAAATGCACCTAGCCACACGCGTTGTTTTATTAAAAAATTTAAGTTTGCATCAACATTGCCTATAGCTCCAGTACCTTTATAAATTAGGGTTGGGTTAATTACTAAATTATCGTTAACCGAAAAACCTTTACTAATTATTGCAAAAACGTGGGTATTTAATTTATAAGTTAAATCATATTCTATTTGTTTGCCCGATAAATTACTGTACGATACTTTATCGTTATAAATATAAGCTGAGTTTAAATGGGTTGCACTTAAGCCAGCATAAAACGAATTTGATTTTAAATATAAGCCTGCATCAAAATCGGGCTTTAGTTTATTGGCGGCAATTTGCGATACAGCATTACTTTCGCCAGCATCTTTATAATTTAATTTATTAAAATCGAACACGTAATTTATAACACCAGCCCTAACACCAAATGATAATTTTAATTTATTGGTAACTGGTAAAATATAAGCGATGTTACCGTATGCTGCTGTTACTCGCTTTGGGCCAATGGCATCGTTATAAGCACTAAAACCTAAGCCCAAGCGTTTCTTTTTTAACGGTCCATGAAAACTAAACGATTGTGTGTTTGGCGCACCATCAAAACCGCTCCATTGTTTTCGAACATCTACCACACCACTTAATGCATCGCGCGAGCCAGCATAAGCAGGATTAATAACCATTTGGTTAAATTGATACTGACTGTATTGGGGGTCTTGCTGCGCAAATATATTTGCTACAACAAAAACACTGAGTATTAATATTATTTTTTTCATTTAAAATTTTTAATTTGTTATTTCTATCCAGCCTTTTTTTATGAGTTTTCCATCTTTTGTTAATATGGTATAAAAATAGGTTCCAGCATCAACAGGTTTGTTTTTATGTTTTCCGTCCCAATAATTTGTTACGTTATTATACTGGCTTGTATGGTAAATTTTATTTCCCCAGCGGTTAAAAATGTAAACTTCGTTATTTGGGTATTTATCAATATTATCAATTAACCAAAAATCATTAACACCATCACCATTTGGTGTAAAGCTGGTATAAACAGTTAAACCGCACTCTTTATCTATATCAACAAAAAATACAACATCGCCAATGCAACCATTATTATCGGTTGCATTTACTGTAAAGTTCGTTGCAGTTGTTGGCTTAACTATAATAGTATTGGGTGTTGGGTTATTGACCCAAACAGGCACATATCCATTTTGTACTGATAGTTGAGCCGAATCGCCTATACATATTACACTTGGTGTGGTAATAGGTATTGCAGCTGTGCCTTGGGTAACTTTTACTAAAACGGTATCAAAAAAAGCACAGCCGTTGCTACCTTGCCCATAAGCTGTAAAAGTTGTTGTAGCATTAATGGCTAGTGTTTGCGTTGCACCAAAAGCTGCCAATGGCAACCAATAATATGTTGTTGCACTACCGCTTGCATTTAAAGTAATGGTGCCACCATTACACAATACCAATTTGCTGGCAGTTGCTGCTACGGTTGGTAGTGGCAAAACGGTAATAGGTAAAAATGCAGTATCGGCACACCCTACCCCATTAATACCAACCACACTGTAGGTTGTGTTAAAAAATGGTTGCACTGTTGTTGATGGGCTTGTTGCATTATTAAACCATTGGTAATTTGTTGCGCCGCTTGCATTAATAGCCATGGTGTAGCCAAAACAAACGTTGGTAGATGGTGATGCAATACTTACTGTTGGTTTTGCTGTTACGTTTACAATTGCGTTTGCCGATTTTTTACACCCTTGTGTACTTGTACCAATAACCGAATAACTAGTAGTTGCCGCAGTTGGTAAGTCGGTAATTGTTGAGTTAGTATTGCTATTATTCCAAGTATAAGTATTAGCGCCGCTTGCCATTAGTGCTATTGCTTGCCCCGCACAAATAGTTGTGTTTGATGGTGTAATACTAACGCTGGGTAAACTAAACGCTGTTATTGCAATTACACGCGAGCCAATGCAACCTAAGGTGTTAGTGCCCGCAATAGTAAAGTTAGTTGTGCCTAAAACAGTTACAGTTGCATTAATAACACTACCTGTAAAATTGGTTGGAAACAATGTAAACGAACTAGCACCACTATTAGTAAATGTAATTGCCGAACCTAAACAAACCGTATTTGAATTTACAACAGAATTTATAACGGGTGGTTGGTTAACTTTTATAGTATCTGTTGCAAAGCCAACGCAACCAAATGGGCTAGTGCCTGTAATAGAATATGGCGTTGTAGCTGTTGGGTTTACTGTAAAGTTAGGTGCTATAATGTTACCAGGAAAGGTTGTGTAACTTTGAGCTCCACTTAAATTAATTGTAGCCGTTTTGCCCGCACATATTGCTAATGCAGGTATATTGCTTGCGTTTATAATGGGTTTTGCATTTACTTGTAAGGTATTACTAATTACCGAACTTAGGCCCGAACCATTAATTACCAATGTAATAGTATAAATACCAGCAGTGTTAAAAGTAAATGCTGGGTTTGGTATTGTGGCTGCAATTGGTACCGACCCAGCACTGGTATAATTCCAATTTAAAATAGTGCCTGTAGATGTTGATAAATCGGTGATGTTAACCGATTGGCCAACACAAATTGAAGTTGCCGATATAGAAAAATTGGCGGTAAGTGTAGGTGCTACTATTGAACATAAACCGTGAGTTCCTAATAATTTTCGATATGCGCTAGAACTTAGCGCAGTTTGCATTCTTTTTTTTTGATCATTTGTAAACATATACATGGCTGCATCGCTGCTATAATCTGCAAAATTCATAAACATAATACCATTTGGTCCCGTTGGAGGTACTGATAAAGTACAATCATTAACTGCATGCGGGTAGGTTGGTGTTTGCCCAGAAGATAAAAATTGTTGAGGTGGTGTATCAACACAAAAATCACTTGAACAAGTTGAATCACCTGTTAAATGACGAATACCAAAATAATGTGCTATTTCGTGGGTAGCTGTTCGTCCAAACTCGGCACCAGCAAAATAGTTGCCTGTCGAAAAAATATTTTGACTACCAAAGGCTTTTACATAACACCAAATGCCATCGGTAGTAGAAGATGCAACCGATGGAATACCAGTTAAAGGCGTAAATGGAGGAAACGTACTATGGCCTAATATTCCTATTGATGAATTTACATCAGAAACCCAAATGTTTAAGTATTTACTTGGGTTCCAAATAGTGGCAGGTTTAATGGTATTGTTTAATAAATTTATAAATCCTGCATAATTTGCAGGCAAAGTAGGATCTGCCGATGCACTTATGTTATTCCATTTTATGCGGTCAATACCTGGTTCAACCAGTACATTACCAACACTATCTTTAAGGGCTAAACAAAAACTAATATCTGTATTTACAATGCCAATTCTGCCCATACCATCTTTACTATTTACCAATACTTGTGTATTTGTAGCATAGTTTACAAATGCATTATTAGGATAGTTTGCAGCATTAAATCCTATGCCTGCATAATCATCGTTTAAAACTGTTATTTGCGAATTTATTTGAGCTTGTGTTAAATTTGGAAGAATTCCTACCGCTTCGCCCCCGTGAATTATGTGAATAATAACAGGTATTTGCACTGCGGCATTTGTTTTATTTAATGTACTATTTTGATTTAAGTAAGATACTACTTGTTGGTTAAAAACCGAATCGTAATTTGCAGTTGGTGCTAATGTAGCACAACTACCATTGGTTTTTTGTGCAATCGCATTGATACATAATGCAAGTAATAAAATAAAGCTAATATGTAATTTATGTTTCATTTTTTGTTTTTAATAAATTTCAACTTCTCTCAATTAATCTTACTTACCCGTTAACTCTACCCACCCTTTTTTTACACCAGCGCCATTTTCTAATTCAATTATATAAAAATAAGTACCGCTTGTTAGTACGCTACTTTTTGGCCCTTTACCATCCCAATAGTTTGTTGTGTTGTTATAGTTTTGGGTACTCCACACTTTATTGCCCCATCGGTTAAAAATTGTAACGGTGTTGTTGGCATAGTTTTCAATGTTTTCAATAATCCAGTTATCATTTAAGCCATCACCATCGGGCGTAAAGCCATTATAAACCGTTATGTTACAAGGCTCGGCACTTGCAGTTATTACAAATGTTGTTTTAACCGAATCTTTAACCGCACCTGTAGTATTATCTAAAGCCAAAATGCTAACCGAGTAATTACCAGGCGCTAAACTATCAATGGTGTTGCACTGGTAATTAAGGTTTGCTGGGCAAACTGTATCAGGCGTCCATTTAAATAATAAATAAGTATTGCTTGGTTGCGAGTTTATAGCCAAATTAATAAAACCATCTTTTTTATTTAAACAACTTTCGTTTTGATATAACGGTGTTATACTTAATGCAAAATTGCCTGCAATATCGGGTTGCAAAAAACCTTGTGTAACTGTGTTGCTACCATTTATTTGAGTTGTAATAATGGTTTCGCCAATGTTATAGTAAACCTCTAAACTACTTGTACCAATAGCGCCACCACCACCCGCACTATTAATAACGTGTGGTGTTATGGTTTGCGCCTTAGCACAAACAGATATAAATAATAGGATGATGGATAAATGTTTCATAATTAACACTTTAATTTTTACCTTCAATTACCATATAGTTATATTTAAATGGAGTTATTGGGTTACCCACATTTATACTTCCACCTAAAATAGTTACTTTAAAGCCAGTATAGTTACCTGCGCCACCAATTGTTGTTACAATATATTTAGGGTAGTTTGAGTTTGGTGATGGCATATCGCCAGGTGTAATGATTACAACTGGGTATTTTATATAAGGTTTAGTAAAGGTCACATTCAACTCAATATCTAAACCAGTAGATACGGTAATAACAGCTTTTAATGTGCCAGCAACATCTGTACTATGCGCATCGGCAGTTATAGAGCCAACGCAACCGCAAGATGAGTTAAAGGTTGTGCTTATACTACTTGTTGCATAGGTTTGTATGTGCCCATCTTCTACTAACAATGCCACATTGCTACTACCAGCTACCGTTGCACCTAAAGCTGCATGTAATGCGGTTCCTGCGCCTGTACTTTTTGCAAACAATGCATCGGCATTTCCCGAATTTTCTATTTGCACCGCATTTGCGGTACTAGTTGGTAATGATTTTATTACATGTAATGCTAACTCATCATTTTGATTATCGGCTTTAATAGTTGGTAAATGAAACGTATTTGCATTATTAGGGCTGTATGCTAAAATACCACCACCTTTTGTTGTTTCTACATACAAGGCACTTCCAGCTCCTGAACTTAATACTTCAACAGCTCTATTACCATTACTTGCATTACTATTATTAAAGGTTGCATTAACGCCACTCGTAGTTGCATTTAAAACATGTAGTTGAGAAGATACAGCAGTTGTACCTATACCTACTTTACCAGCATCGTTAATTAAAAAATCGGTTCTATAGATGTTAGCAGCTGTTTTAAATCTAACAGCAAAAGCACCATTTCCAAAATTTGTAGCAGTTGCTCCACTAGCATTGCCACCGTGCCTATCTATTACAGTTCCCCAATACGAACGTAAATATAAATCGCCATCAACGTTTTCGGTTATACCGGATAAGCCTAATATTGTATTATTTGCATCAGCATCCATTTGTAATAAAGTTCTAATTGATGGTTGCGCAGCAATTAATTTACCAACTACTTCTAATTTAGCTGTTGCCGATGAACCACCAATGCTAACATTATCTGCGGTATTAACAAGTGTGGTAGTGCCAGCCGAGCTAACCCAAGGGCTCGCAGCTGCAGCAGGTTGCCAACCTGTATTACCCAAAGCATCAATAGATGTAAGTACTTTGCCTATACCTGGGCTACCATAAGGAAGCTGTAAGCCATAATTTAATATGGTGTTTCCGGTTGCGCCATCTAAACTAAATGCATTAGGAAAAGCTGTTGAAGGCGATATACCAAAATCTGAAGTTGTACTTGAACCCGCAATTGTTAAACTTTTAGGATCGGGGGCAACTGTAGTAGAACCAATTTTAAAATCCCAACTTACATTATCTGCGGCAGCTGGGCTAAATAAACGTAACGATATATCACTAATACCAGCATTAAGTTTACCAACCGTTAAACGCGCTAAGGTTGTAGTTGAGTTCGTATTAATACCTAAATTACCTGTTGCAAAATCGCCATACATTAATGGGGTAACGCTATTGCTGGTGTTAGCAATGTATAATTTTTGGCTGCCCGTTTCATAATAACCTGCATTATGCCCTAGCATTACATTGTTGTTACCTGTAGCCGAATAACCTGCCGAGTTGCCAATAAAAACGTTGTTAACGGATGTAGAACTATTACCGGCATAAGTGCCAATTGCAATATTATTTGCCCCAGTTAAATTATTATATAAAGCATAACTACCAATGGCAACGTTGCTCGAACCTGTAGTGTTGTTATGAGCTGTATTATTACCAATAGCAACATTTGAGCCACCATTTGTATTAAATATTAATGCCTGGTGGCCTACGGCTGTATTATAAATACCAGTAGTGTTAGTAGATAGCGCTTGATTACCAAAAGCGGTATTATAATTACCCGTAGTATTATTTTGCAATGCCGATATACCCAATGAAGTATTAATATTTATAGGATCTAAACTACCTGCTGGTAAACTATTAACTTTAAATTTTAAAGGTAAGTTATTATTGGTTCCAATATAATCG
>JAYSUQ010000233.1:0-3208 GCA_043718985.1 Bacteroidota bacterium
CCTATCCTTACCTGCCTAGTAAAATAATTATAGCAACCGATCAAAAAAACGGAATCTTTATTTTAGATGGTAACAATTACTACAAAGGAAGTGTTGCAACAAACGTTACATCAAATAGCAAGGCAAGTAATTTTAATGTTTATCCTAATCCAGCAAACAACGAATTAAATTTTATTATTGCCAACGAACAACAAACTAGCTTAACTATAAAAATTAATAATTTATTAGGTAACGAGTTATTAAGTCAAACACTAACAATAAATAACCAATTATTTAAAACAAGTATAAATACAACCGATTTAGCTAATGGATGCTACATTGTAACACTAGTAGGCGATAATTATCACGAAACTAAAAAAATCATTATTCAAAAATAAAATACCTTTTTTATAGCACCATTTTTTTGTAAATTGCTATGTATTTAAAACTAATTTATTATGTATAAAATTTTACTTTATTTATTTATAAGCTCAGTACTTATTACAAAAGCACAAACTGTTTATCCTAGTTTAAACATTAATTTATTAGCACACTTAACACCCGAAACCGATTTAACAGGGCAAGATAATCGAAAATATTCGGGGTGTTGGGGTTGGTACCAAGCATCTAAAAATAAAGAATATGCAATAGTTGGCACAAGTAGTAAAACCTATTTTATTGATGTATCAAACCCAACTGCGCCAATTATAAACGACTCGGTAATGGCAAAACGTGCGGGTTGTATTTGGCGCGAAATTAAAACATACCAAAATTATTGTTATATAGTAAGTGATGATGGTGGACCAAATAGTTTTCAGATAATTGATTTACAATATTTACCCGACTCGGTGCATGTTGTGCACGATGGCACAACTTATTTTGAAAGAAGCCATACAATATATATTGATAACGATAAACTATATTGCGGGTATGTGCACGGCGCAGGTGGCTCGCCCTACTCGCCAATGCAAATTTATAGTTTAGCAACGCCAACCGCTCCATTATTGTTATCTAAAATTGAAGATTATATTAGCTCAACAATTATTGACCAAGTACACGATATGTTTGTGCGAAATGATACAATTTTTGCATCCGCTGGCGGCAAAGGCTTTCATGTTTTAAAATTTAATTCGCTCGATAATTCAATAAATTTATTACAATCGTTTACAGGTTACGCCTATTCAGGATATAACCACAGTTCGTGGCAAACAGATGATAGAAAAACAATGGTAATGGCCGATGAAGTGCCAAACGGTTTACCCGCAAAAGTAATAGATATTAGTGATTTTAATAACATACATATTGTAGATACCATACGATCTAACTTTGGTTCAACGGCACACAACCCTTACATAATGGGTAATAAATGGTGTTGGATAAGTACCTACCACGATGGTTTAATTTTATACGACATATCTAACCCATCAAATACTACTGTTTATGGCAGTTTTGATACTTATCCACAACAAGGCATTGGTAATACTAATGCAACTTACACATCGTACCGAGGTAACTGGGGGGCATATCCTTATTTACCAAGTAAAATTATTATTGCTTGCGATATGCAAAACGGTATTTTTATTTTAGAGGGAGATAACAACTACAAATCAACCGTAAATAACACAGGCATTAAGCAAAGTAATGTATTAGCACCATCGTTTAATATTGTACCAAACCCAGCTAAAAATGAGTTGTATGTAATTTTAGCAAATCAACAACACAAAAACATTGTTATAAAAATTATTGATGTGTTAGGAAAACAAGTATTAAACCAAGAATTAGATGTTAATGAAATGCTTTATAAAACACAAGTTAATACTTCTAGTTTAGCAAACGGATGCTACAACGTATTGCTTGTTGGCGATAACTTTAAGGAAAGTAAGAAAATTATCATTCAAAAATAAGTACTTTAAAATTTATGTTTACAACAAATACAATTATTGGTATAGTTGGCTCGGGAGCAATGGGTAACGGCATTGCTCAAGTAGCAGCAACAGCTGGTCACACTACAATTATTTACGATACCAACATTTTGGCTTTACAAAAAGCAAAAGAAAGTTTATTAGCAACATTATTTAAATTAGTTGATAAACAAAAAATAACACAAGCTAAAGCCGATACAATTATAAGTTTAATAACTTACTCAGCATTAATAACCGATTTAAAACCTTGCGAATTAATAATTGAAGCTATTATAGAAAATAGTGAAGTTAAAAAAAGTGTGTTTAAGCAGTTAGAAGCAATCGTAACCGAAAATTGCGTTTTAGCTTCAAATACATCTTCATTATCTATAACTTCAATTGCATCGGCTTGCGCAAACCCTAATCGTGTAATTGGAATTCATTTTTTTAACCCAGCAACACTAATGCCTTTAGTTGAAATTATACCAGGGCTAGCAACAAATACCAACACAGCAATTATGTGTAAGCAATTAATTGATAGTTGGAATAAAGTAACCGTAATGGCTAAAGATACGCCTGGCTTTATAGTTAACCGTGTAGCTCGTCCATTTTATAGCGAAGCCTTACGAATTTATGACGAGCAAATTGCAAACATTGAAACCATTGATTGGGCCATGAAAACCATTGGAGGGTTTAAAATGGGACCTTTTGAATTGATGGATTTAATTGGACACGATGTTAACTATGTTGTTACCGAAACAGTTTGGCAACAATTTTATTACGACCCACGTTTTAAGCCATCTTTATCGCAAAAGCGATTATTAGAGGCTAATTTTTTAGGTAAAAAAACAAATAAAGGTTTTTATGATTATAACGATAATGCACTTAAAATTGAACCTACTAAAGATGAAGTTTTAGGAAAGCAAATTGTAAACCGTATTTTGTGCATGTTAATTAACGAAGCCATTGATACTAATTATTTAGGAATTGCAACTGCACACGATATTGATTTAGCGATGACTAAAGGAGTAAATTATCCAAAAGGTTTATTGCAATGGGCAGATGAAATGGGATTAAAAATTGTTTTAGAAACCTTAAACAATTTATATAATTATTACGAAGAAGACCGTTATCGCGCTTGTGTAAAATTAAAACAAATGGTTTACCAAAATAATACCTTTTATTAACTCGTAAACGTTAACTATTAATGAGTGTAACTATTTGCTATTTAATATATTATTACATAAATTTGAAATAACTATCATTCAAAAAATATAATAGAATGACTATTTGATGGGCTAAACCATATAACAACTAAAAAACAATAA
>JAYSUQ010000234.1:0-29159 GCA_043718985.1 Bacteroidota bacterium
AGGGTAAGCTACTTTCATCGCACCGCTACAACCATCTACCCTTGCTATGTTCCCATCCTGGGGGATTTGACAGGAGCTGGTCGTGAAAGACTTACCCGCCACAAAAGTATAAAAATATTTTGTATATCAATCATATTTTGATAAAAATGATTTGTTAACTATATTTAAACTCTTATTAGCCAAAACTATATGAATATTTCAATTGTAATTCCATTATTTAACGAAGAAGAATCTTTGCTTGAATTACATGATTGGATTAAAAAAGTGATGGATACTCACAATTATTCTTACGAAATTATTTTTGTTGATGATGGAAGTAAAGATAAATCGTGGCAAGTAATTGAAACATTAGCACAAAAAAACACATGCGTTAAAGCCTTACAATTTAGAAGGAATTACGGCAAATCGCCTGGTTTATTTGTAGGGTTTGAGGCAGCGCAAGGCGACGTTGTAATTACGATGGATGCAGATTTGCAAGATAACCCCGAAGAGATACCTGAGTTGTATGAGATGGTAACACATCAAAATTTTGATTTAGTAAGTGGTTGGAAACAAAAACGATTTGATAATGCACTAACTAAAAACATACCGTCTAAATTATATAATTGGACTAATCGCAAAATTAGCGGCATACAATTAAACGACATGAATTGTGGTTTAAAGGCATATAAAAAAGAAGTTGTAAAAAGCATTGAAGTATATGGCGAAATGCATCGTTTTATACCCGTGTTGGCAAAAAATGCTGGTTTTACAAACATTGGCGAAAAAATTGTACAGCATCAGGCTCGTAAATATGGGGTAAGTAAATTTGGTTGGGAGCGCTTTATTAACGGCTTTTTAGACTTATTAACGATAACTTTTTTATCAAAATTTGGTAAACGCCCAATGCATTTTTTTGGATTAATTGGCACCCTTATGTTTTTGGTTGGATTAACGGCTACACTTTACTTAGGCGCCGATAAATTATACCATGTAATTAATCATTTGCCTGCACGATTATTAACACAGCGCCCATCGTTTTATATTGCATTAACAGCAATGATATTGGGAACAATGTTATTTTTAGCAGGTTTTATAGGCGAATTAGTTTTACGAAACTCGCCTGATAGAAATAATTATTTGCTTGCAAAAAAAATAAATCTGCACTAATTACACGCTAATTATAATGCACGAGCAACCAGCCCGAAAGCCCCGAGTGCCTTTAAGTAAAGAAGAACTGTTTTATGTTATTGAAACCAAAAAACTAAAACAACAACAACAGCTTGTTTTTTTTAAAGCTTCGGTATTTTATAAAATAATTAATTGTTTAAATATAGCACTTGCTGCATTTTTATGTTATGCAACTTTAAGTATTTTGTTTTTTTGCACGTGGAGTACTGATGTTATTAAAGTAACAACGGCCAATTACGGCGATTATAATATCGAAACTCAAACTCGGCAAATAATAAACCTACAACTTACACTAGTTAACGAAAATAGTATTGAAATAAAACCAATTAATTTATTAAAAGCACCAGCAAACAACACTGTTATTTTTGTAGGCAAAGATTATTTAATGGGTAAAATTATTAAAACAAAATTAGCAAACGAGCAATCCGTTTTTTGGTGCACCAAAACATATCCAATATTTACGGTGTGTTGTTTTGCATTAATAATGGGCTTTTTTATTTATTTAGCAAACAGGCACTTAACCTACAACGGCTTGCTAACTGCACTTGGCTTGTTTACGTTGGCTAGTTTGTATTTTTTAGGTGTATAGCTGTTTTAATTTTAAGTAGCATTTTAAGCCTTAAGTACAAAGCAATGGCAACAAACGCTAAGCCAATACTCAGTGCAAACCAAATACCATAAACATTAAAATGTAACACAAAACCAAACACATAACTTAATGGCAATGCAATAAGCCAATATCCAATAAATGCAATAGTAGTTGGGTATTTATAATCTTCGAGGCCACGCAAAGCCCCTACGGCTACAACCTGAGTGCCATCAAATAACTGAAAAAAAGCAGCAAATAATAACAATTTAGATGTGATAGAAATTATTTGAGAATCGTTACTAAAAATAGTTGGTAACAATGTATTTAAACAAATAAAAATTACTGCCATAAAGCCCATTGTTACTATAACAGCCTTATATGATGTTGTTACCGCAGCTTTTAAATTTACATAATCATCGGCATTATAAAACTTGCCAACTCGTATGGTAGTTGCACTGCTAATGCCACTAGCAAACATATAAGTAAATGCTGCCATGCTTAACGCAATACCGTGCGCATCTAAAGCTTCTTTGCCAAAAACACCCGACATTAAACCTGCAATAGCAAAGGCAGTTACTTCAAACGTAAATTGTAATGCCGATGATATACCATCTTTTAATAAAGGATAAATATAATTTGCGCTTAATTTAACTTGGTTATAATATTTTGCAAATGAGTTAACGCTTTTGTTTTTAAAAAGATAAAGTAAAAACCCAACCCCCATAAAAACACGTGCAATAAATGTAGCCCAACACGAACCCATATAACCTAAACTTGGCATACCAAACTTGCCATAAATTAAAGCGTAGTTAAGTATAATATTTAAAACATTACCAATTACACTTATGTACATAGCTGCTTTTGTATTACCTAACCCCTCGGTGTATTGTTTGCACACAAAAAATAACGATACTGGAATAATAGATAATGTTAATACATTAAAAAATGGATAAGCCAATGCAACAACATCGGGTGGTTGTTGCATGTAGCCCAATAAAGACGACATAAAAAATAATACAATAAACAAAAACACACTAACAGCTATATTAATAAACAATGAATTTTTAAACAAAGCTGCTTTTTGTTTATCGTTACAATTGCTGTGTGCCTCGGTAATGGCTGGCGTTAAAACATAACTCATACCAATACTAAAAACGAGCAAAATCATAAATAAATTATTTGATAAAATACCTGCTGCTTGCTCGGTTTTACCTAATTTACCTAAAAAAATATTATCGACCATGCTGGTAATAATATGCCCAATTTGCGTTAACACCAATGGTATTGATAGCGCAATAGTTTGTTTTAAATGATTATTTTTTTGGTTGATTTGCAAGGCTGTAAATTTAATATATTTGTAATGCAAAAAGCGCTATTTAATTAATAAAATCAGGTAAATACACTTTTTTAAAATTAAAATGTTATTATATTTGTTGCTCACACAAAACATTACAATGCAACGCGTTACATTAAAAGATAAAACATTTGTACCTTACATAACTTGCGACAAAATATTAGCAAGCGTTAAACAAGTAGCAACTAAAATTAATGCAGATTTGGCTGCCGATAACCCACTGTTTTTGGTAGTGCTTAATGGCTCGTTTATGTTTGCCGCCGATTTATTAAAAGAGGTAACAATTCCTTGCGAAATATCATTTATAAAACTTGCGTCGTACCACGGCACAACCAGCACAGGTACAGTTACCGAAATGATTGGTTTAACGGAAGATGTTGAAAACAGAACTGTTGTAATTGTTGAAGATATTGTAGATACAGGCGTAACCATTGAAAAATTAATGGCTTTATTAACTAAAAAACGTGTTAAACAAATTAAAATAGCCTCGTTTTTATTAAAGCCCGAAGCGTATAAAAAATCAACAAAAATAGATTATGTGGGCATAGAAATACCCAACGATTTTGTAATAGGATACGGCTTAGATTACGATGGCTTAGGTCGTAATTTAAAAGATGTTTATGTTTTAGATAAACAAATTGATTAGCAATAACGCATAAAAAATTAAATACTTTATTACTTATTAATATAAATTAAAAACATGTTAAACCTTGTATTATTTGGCCCTCCGGGAGCAGGAAAAGGAACTCAATCAGAAAAATTAATAACTAAATATGGCTTAGTTCACCTATCTACAGGCGATATTTTGCGCAACGAAATTGCTAGAGGTACCATTTTAGGTATGGAGGCAAAGCAATTAATGGATAAAGGCGATTTAGTTGGAGATGATATTGTAATAGGTATGATAGAAGCTAAATTAGATGCAACACCCGATGCTAATGGATTTATTTTTGACGGTTTTCCTCGCACGCAAAACCAGGCCATTGCACTAGATGATTTGTTGCAAAAAAAAGGATCGCAAATTAGCGCCATGTTAGCATTAGATGTTGATAATGAAGAGTTAGTTAAGCGCCTTTTATTGCGCGGAAAGGCAAGCGGCAGGGCTGATGATGCGAATGAAGATATTATTAGAAATCGTGTTAACGAATACAATAATAAAACATTGCCTTTAAAAAAATATTATTCAGAGTCGGCTAAATTTCACTCAATTAACGGTATAGGAACTATTGAAACCATTTTTGATGAAATATGCGATAGAATTATTTTTGTGAAAGCAGAAATAGAATTAACCATGTTAGAAAACGACATTGAACATTTAGATTTAACGATTAACGATTTTGAGGTTGCTACCGAAATATCGCCCGAGCTAAAAAAAGATATTGATGAGGTAAGAAATGCCGAAGAGAAATTGAAGGCTAAAAAGGCAAAAGCAATTGTTTCAAAAAAAACAGTTAAACCCTTGCCAATTGTTAAAAAAGCAGCGGCTAAAAAAATAGTTTCAAAAAAGACACAGCCTAAAAAAGCAATTAAAAAAATTGCTGTAAAAAAAGTTACCTCAAAAAAAAGCACAAAAAAAATTGCTGTAAAAAAAACAGCACTTAAAAAGATAGTTGTAAAAAAAGTAGTAAACAAAAAACCACTGCCTAAAAAAGCAATTAAAAAAAACGCAGTAAAAAAGCAACAGCCTAAAAAAGTAATTAAAAAAATTGCGTTTAAAAAAATAGTCAAAAAAAAAGCAACAAAAAACGCTAAGCCGACTAAAAAAATTGTTGCTAAAAAAATCATTAAAAAGAAAAAATAACATCGAACTAATAAATTACTAAACAATGCAAAATAGCACTGTTAAATTTATAACTCATAACTCATAAATTGTGGATACAAATTTTGTTGATTACGTAAAAATATGTTGCCGTAGCGGTAAAGGTGGTAAAGGTTCAACGCATTTTCATAGAGATAAATTAACTGCATTTGGTGGGCCAGATGGCGGAGATGGTGGCCGTGGCGGACATATTATTTTGCGCGGTAACAAACAGTTTTGGACATTAATACATTTAAAATACCGTAAGCATATTATTGCGGTTGATGGTGGTGGTGGTGGTTCATCTCACAAAAGTGGAAAAGAAGGCGACGATCAAATTTTAGATGTGCCCTTAGGAACCATTTGCCGCGATGTTGAAACCAATGAATTTATTTGCGAAATTACCGAAGAGGGGCAAGAGTTTATTATAGGTAAAGGTGGCCGTGGTGGTTTAGGTAACGCACATTTTAAAACACCAACTTTACAAACACCTCGTTTTTCGCAACCTGGCGAAGATGGTATAAACGATTGGAAAGTATTAGAATTAAAAGTGCTAGCCGATGTTGGCTTAGTAGGATTTCCAAATGCAGGCAAATCTACTTTACTATCTGTAGTATCGGCGGCTAAGCCCGAAATAGCAAATTACCCGTTTACAACATTGGTTCCTAACTTAGGCATTGTACCTTATCGCGATTATAAAAGTTTTGTAATGGCCGATATACCAGGTATTATTGAAGGTGCGAGTGAGGGTAAAGGTTTGGGCACTCGGTTTTTACGACACATTGAGCGTAACTCATCATTACTTTTTTTAGTTAGTTGCCAAAGCGATAACATTTACGAAGAGTATAAAGTATTATTAAACGAATTAAAACAATTTAACCCCGAGTTACTTGATAAACAGCGCATTTTGGCCATATCTAAATGCGATACTATTGATGATGAATTAATAGATGATTTAGAAAAAGATTTAAAAAAACGAATGAAAGGTAAATTTAAAATTCCTTATATATTTTTTTCATCGCAAACGGGGCAAAATGTGCAGCAACTAAAAGATATGTTGTGGCAACAACTCAATTAATTTTTTAATACAACTCAATCATAATACAAATTAGATGTTTAAATTTATTTTTAAATTACGTGGCTGGAAAATAATGCACCAATTACCTGCCGATGTTAAAAAGTGTGTTATTGTAGCAGCGCCACACACTAGCAACTGGGATTTTGTTTATGGCCTTGCAGCGATGCAACTCATGAATTTAAAAATGCGATTTACTATTAAAAAAGAATGGATGCGCTTTCCGTTTAAAGGCATTATGAATTCCTTTGGCGCATTACCAATAGATAGAACAAAAAATACCGATGGCTCTAAAAAAGGAACAGTTGATGCCATTGCCGAGCTATTTACAAAACATAAAGAGTTGCTTTTAATGATCCCTCCCGAAGGAACCCGTTCGCGCGTTGATAAGTGGAAAACCGGTTTTTATTATGTTGCTTTAAAAGCTAACGTACCATTAGCATTAGGTTATTTAGATTACGCTAAAAAAGAATGTGGTATTGATAAAATATTTTACCCAACTGGTAATTTTGCTGCTGACATGACAATAATTTGTGATTTTTATAAAAACATAAAAGGACAAAACCCGCAAAATTTTGCATTAGACACCTCGTTTTAAAAAAAGTTTATTAGTCCTTTTTTACAAGCCAAAGCCTAAAATTTTGTTATTTTTACAATGATGAATTTTTTGTTCCCAACATTTTTAATTGGCTTGCTGGCAATTGCCATTCCTATTATAATTCATTTATTCAATTTTCGTAAGTACAAAAAAGTATATTTTACTAACGTACAGTTTTTAAAAGAGTTAAAACAAGAGAGTGATAGTAAATCTAAATTAAAAGAATGGTTAATCTTAACGTGTCGTATTTTAACCATTGCTTGCTTAGTAATTGCATTTGCACAGCCCTTTATAGTTGGCAAAAACAAATTAGTGCAAGGCAATAAAGCTATTAGTGTTTTTATTGATAATAGTTTTAGTATGGATAACACTAACAAAAAAGGAACCTTGTTAGAAAATGCCAAACAACACGCTACCGAAATAATCAATAGTTTTAATGCAACCGATACGTATCAATTGCTTACCAATAATTTTGAAGGAAAACACCAGCGTTTTTTATCAAAAGAAGAATTTTTGGAACAACTAAATGAAGTAAAAATAACATCGGCAACACGCAACATAAATGAGATATTAAAACGACAACAAAATTTTTTACAAAACAACAATTCAAAAAATAAATATGTTTTTGTGTTAAGTGATTTTCAGAAAATTAATTCGCTAATTAACAAAAACAGTATTGATACTACGATAGCTATTAACTTTGTGCCCATACAAAGCACCCAAACAAACAATGTGTTTGTTGATAGTGTTTGGTTTAAAAATCCTGCACAACAGTTTAATACCCAACAACAAATTAACGCAAGCATTGTAAACAAAAGCAATAAAGCAATTGAAAACGGAACGCTTAAACTAATTATAAATGGTAAGCAAGTATCACTAGCTTCTTTTAATATTAGTAGTAACAGCAAACAAACTGTTAGTATTTCGTTTTTAGTTAAAGAAAAAGAAGTTAATAATTGCAGTTTAAAAATTGAAGACTACCCCATTACTTACGACGATGAATTTTACTTTACGTTTAATGCCAAAACAATTATTAACGCATTAGTTATTAATGGCAACGATACCAAAACGGCAAGTAATTTTAAATCGTTATTACAAAAAGATAGTTTATTTAATTATTACCAAAACACAGAGGCTTCTATTGATTATAGTTTATTTATTAAAACCAATTTAATTATATTAAACGAATTAACGGCCTTATCGAGCGGACTAACAACTGAGTTAAAAAAGTTTACATTAAGCGGCGGCTCTGTTATTATTTTTCCTAACCAAAAAATTGATAACCCAAGCTACAACACAGCATTTACTATTTTACAATTACCGCAAATTATTAATTTAGATACCACAAACACAAAAATTAAAAATATTAATTTTGAACAAGGACTTTACGAAGGTGTTTTTGAAAAAACAGACGAGCGCATGGATATGCCTAAAATTATGGCACATTTTGTATTTAAAAATACAACAAACAGTAACCTACAAAACGTTATACAATTACAAAACAACAATTCGTTTTTAAGCGAGCACCAATTAGGCAGTGGAAAAATTTATTTATTTGCAACCCCATCATCTGCCCAAGCAACAAGTTTTTTAAAACATGCATTGTTTGTACCAACTATTATTAAAATAGCAATTCTAAGTATAAAACCAACTCCTATTTACTATAGCACCTCAAGTAACCAAGCAATTATAGTTTCGGCTCAACAAAATTTTTCGGAAAAGCCCTTACACCTTATTAATTTAGATAAAAGTATTGATGTAATACCAGAACATAGGCTAACTGATAACGGCACAACATTATTTACTCAAAATCAAATTACACAAGCGGGTTATTATTTAATTACCGATAACACAACATCCATAAAAAACACAGCCTTTAATTTTGACAGAAAAGAATCGGATATGAATTTTTTAAGCAATAACGATTTACAAAAACAGTTAGATGAAACAGGCTTAAAAAACATAACAATTGTTGATGCTAAACAAAACACTATAAGAACACAAATACAAAACGGTAACGACGAAAAAAAATTATGGAAATTGTTTTTGGTTTTAGCCTTAGTTTTTTTATTAACCGAAATTTTAATTATACGCATACTTAAATAAATTATTACAAATAATAAAATGAATATATTAATAAAACAAGCTACAATAATAGATTCGGCAAGTATACACAACCAAAAAGTTGTTGATGTATTAATTGAAAAGGGAATAATTACTCAAATAAAAAAAACAATTATTGCCGATAAAAATGTGAAAATTATTGAAGCTAAAAACTTGCATTTATCTGCTGGCTGGCTCGATATGCAAGTTAATTTTTGTGACCCAGGTTACGAACATAAAGAAACGCTTGATAATGGATTACGCGTGGCAGCTAAAGCAGGCTTTACAGGTGTTTGCGTTATGAGTGGCACAAACCCAGCATTGCACAATAAAGCGCAAATAGAATACCTTATAAATAAAGCAAAAACAAATACGGTAGATGTTTATCCTGTTGGCACATTAAGCTATAACCAAGAAGGAAAAGATATTTCGGAAATGTATGACATGCAATTATCGGGAGCTGTTGCTTATAGCGATTACAAAAACCCAATAAAAGATGCCGGCTTAATTTTAAGAGCTTTACAATACTCAGCTAACATAAATAGTTTTATTATAACCCATTGCGATGATAAAACCATATCGCACGATGGGCAAATGAATGAAGGCGTTACCGCTACAAAACTTGGTTTAAAAGGTAAGCCCGCATTAGCCGAAGAAATTATGTTGCAACGTAACATTCAAATTTTAGATTACACAGGTGGCAAAATGCACATACCAACCATTAGTACTAAAGGCAGTGTAGAGTTAATAAAAAAAGCAAAAGCAAAAAAGTTAAATATAACCTGCGGTGTTACGGCTTATAATTTAGCATTAGATGATAGCGAACTTGAAAGCTTTAACACAAACTATAAAGTTAACCCGCCGTTAAGAACAAAAGATGATGTTGAGGCTTTAAAAAAAGGAATTGCCGATGGAGTAATAGATGTAATTGTGAGCGACCATGTGCCTCAAGATATTGAAAGCAAAGACTTAGAGTTTGATTTGGCCGATAGTGGTATGATTGGTTTAGAAAGTTTTTTTGGAGTAATAAATGCCTCATTAAGCACTAAAATTGAACTTACAAAATTAATTGATAGTATTACAAAAACACCTCGTCATATTTTAAATTTACCTGCCGTTACAGTTGCCGAAGGCGCAATTGCGAACCTAACACTGTTTAACCCTACTACAAAATATGCTTTTGATGATTCGCATATTAAATCGCTAAACAAAAACTCGGGTTTTATAGGTAAAGAATTAAAAGGCGTAGTTATTGGCATTATAAATAAAAATAATTTTGTTTAATTGTTGATTTTCATGTTATTAATTTTTGCTTTGCTTTAGTTGATATCTAATTAACAATAAACCAACCGATAATGAAATACAATATGAAACGAATGTTCCTACCCATATGCCAAGTTTAGGAAACAATAACATAATTGAAATTGCATATGTAAATAATGAAACAGAACCTAGCGGTGCATTTTTAATAAAATAGAAAAGTTGCTTAGGTTCGTAATAAAAATTTAATACTATTAAGGTTGCAAAAGTTGCTGCCGGAAACATTGTAAAAATACCACCCCAAAATGGGTTTAAAGTTTTACCTAAAAAAACAACAGTTGCAATAACACTTCCTGTAAATACAGCCCTAATAAGTATTTGTGTTTTTGAATAGTTTGGTTTAGTTAAACGTAATTCATAATTTTTATTTTTCAATATAAAATGAGTAACGGTTACAATTAGTATAAACCCAATAATGCCAACTACGATGTTAGAAAATTTAAAAATAGCAAATGGAGATGCCAATATGAACCAAATAACAATGCTGGTAAATAATGAGTATGATATTTGTTGAAATTTATTTTTTACGCGATTTACAAAATAAATTGAACAGTAAATGTAAATTACTGACGAAAATATTACAATACCAAGTGGAATTAAAGTAGCTGGAATAACAGTTGCAACATTTTTGGCACTTGTTGTTAATCCTAAAAAGAAAAAACCTAAAACCAAAGTAGATGGAAACATCATAATTATGCCAGAAATGTGCTGATTTGTTTTTTCGGCAATTAACGAAAGTAGTGTTATTAATGAGCCTCCAACAAAAAAAGAAACCAATAACTGAATTAATAAAACTGTAGTCATAAATTTGCTTTAAAAATTATTTTATAACGCTTTGAGGCTACAGGTTGTTTTAATTTTAAACAATTGTTTTTATAAAACTTACTACACAGCCAACTATTACATTTATAATTTCACATTACCGTTTTAATTCAAAAGTTTCAAAATTTTTCAAAGGGCATTCTTCAGATATTACCTCAGTAACTTTAGATAATGGAGAGCCAACAAAACACCAATCAATTAACTCATTTACTTTTTCATCAGTTCCTTCGGCCTCAATGTAAACATCTCCGTTATGCAAATTTTTCACAAACCCATTTAGCCCTAAGCTTGCGGCTTTAGTTTGTGCCCAAACCCTGTATGATACTCTTTGCACCTTACCTTTTACAGTGATGTTATAATGGCGTAGCAATAATTATTTATTTAATGTTTCTAAATTACGGTGTTCTGTTTTATTCAATTCTTCTTTTGATAAAGATTTGAAATAATCATACGTAATTTTTAACCCTTCGGCCCTGTTTACTTTCGGATTCCAACCTAGTAATTGCTGCGCTTTTGTAATATCTGGTTTACGTTGCTTAGGATCATCTTTTGGTAAAGCCAACGAAATTAATTTTTGATTTGAGCCAGTTAGTTTCAAAATTTCATCAGCAAAATCTTTAATACTAATTTCATCGGGGTTGCCAATGTTTACAGGTAGGTGATAATCACTCATTAATAAACGGTAAATGCCTTCCACTAAATCATCTACAAAACAAAAACTACGAGTTTGGCTTCCATCACCAAACATGGTTAAATCTTCGCCACGCAATGCTTGACCAATAAATGCAGGTAATACTCGCCCATCGTTTAATCTCATTTTTGGCCCGTATGTATTAAAAATACGAATAATACGGGTTTCAACACCGTGAGTTTCATGATATGCCATAGTCATCGCTTCCATAAAACGTTTAGCCTCATCGTAACAGCCACGTGGGCCAACAGGATTTACATTTCCCCAGTATTCTTCTGTTTGAGGATGTACTGCAGGATCTCCGTATACCTCACTTGTAGAGGCAACTAATACTCTTGCTTTTTTAACGCGGGCAAATCCTAATACATTGTGAGTTCCTAACGAAGAAACTTTTAAAGTTTGGATAGGAATTTTTAAATAATCAATTGGGCTTGCAGGTGAGGCAAAATGCAAAATATAATCTACATTACCAGCCACGTGAATGTATTTACTCACATCGTGATTATAAAATTCAAATTGTGGTAACTTAAACAAATGTTCAATGTTTTTTAAATCGCCAGTTACTAGATTATCCATGGCAACTACCGCCATTCCTTCTTTAATAAAACGATCACATAAATGTGAACCTAAAAATCCTGCTGCCCCTGTAATTAAAATTCTTTTTTGACTCATATTTTAATTTGTTAATTAGTTAATTTGACGATGAGTCAATTAACAAAGTTATTTTAAATTTATTTTTTTCATTGGCAAATTGTCTCATTGCCGAATTGTCTAACTGGTTCTAATTCCAATACAGTAATAGTTGTAACCTATTTTTTTCATGTCTTGAGGGTCAAAAATATTTCTTCCATCAAATAACGTTTTTTGAGTTAAACGTTTTGTTATTTCATCAAAATCTGGTGCTCTAAATTCTGGCCACTCTGTTACAATTAATAAAGCATCTGCTCCATCTAATGTATCATACATATCTAACGAATATCCAATGGTATCTTTTAAAGTGTGTTGCGCTTCTTTCATCGCTACCGGGTCGTAAGCCACAACACTAGCACCTGCTTTTAATAATTTTTCTATAATCACTAATGATGGTGCTTCGCGCATATCATCTGTTTTTGGTTTAAACGATAAACCCCACAAAGCAAATTTCTTACCTTTTAAATCATCACCAAAATGTTTTTTTACTTTCGTAAATAATACTTCTTTTTGGTTTTCGTTTACTTCTTCAACAGCATTTAAAATACGCATGGTGTATTTATTTTCTTTAGCTGTTTTAATTAATGCTTTCACATCTTTAGGAAAACAACTTCCGCCGTAACCAACACCAGGATAAATAAATTTAGTTCCAATACGCGTATCGCTACCAATACCTTTACGAACCATGTTTACATCTGCACCCATAATTTCACATAGGTTAGCTACATCATTCATGAAAGAAATTTTTGTTGCAAGCATTGCGTTGGCTGCATATTTTGTCATTTCCGCCGAAGGAATATCCATAAAATAAATGGGATGTCCGTTCATTAAAAATGGTTTATATAATTTACGCATTAATTCTTCAGCTTCTGGTCTATCAACGCCAACCACAATTCTATCAGGTTTCATAAAATCTTCAATAGCAGCTCCTTCTTTTAAAAACTCAGGATTAGAAGCTACGTAGATATTTAAATTTGAAGCACGCTTTTCTAATTGTGTTTTTAATGCGCCTCTTACTTTTTCGGCAGTACCAACTGGCACGGTGCTTTTTGTAACAACTACTAAATTATTTTGTGCGTGCTCGCCTATGCTCGACGCAACTGCTAATACATATTTTAAGTCGGCCGAGCCATCTTCATCAGGTGGCGTACCAACCGCAATAAAAACCACTTCTGCACCCTGAATACTATCTTTCAATAAAGTAGAAAAATGTAAACGTTTTTTATCTACGTTACGTTTAACCATTTCATCCAAACCTGGTTCGTAAATTGGTAATATACCTTTGTGTAAATTATCAATTTTGTTTTGATCGATATCAATACATGTAACATCCATGCCAACTTCGGCAAAGCATGTTCCTGTTACTAATCCTACGTATCCTGTTCCTACAATTGCTACTTTCATATTTTCAATTAGTTAATTTGACAATTAGTCTATGAGTCAATTTTGTTTTTATTTTAATAATTCTAATAAATTTTCCGTGATATAAGACAACGTCTCCTCATCCATTTCGGTGTGCATAGGCAGAGATAAAACCGTTGCACATAATTTTTCTGTTACACTAAAATCAGTGTTTTTAAAACGGTCGCTTTTGTATGCGTTTTGTTCGTGTAACGGAATAGGGTAGTAGATCATGGCTGGTATACCACGCTCCGATAATTGCTCTCTTAATTTCGTTCTATCAACACCGTTTAACTGCAAGGTATATTGATGAAACACATGCGTTGAGTTTTTCACTCTTACTGGTGTTTTTAATTTTGGATGATTTGCTAATGCTTTATCATAAAAATCTGCTACGGCATTTCTTGCGGCAGCATATTCATCTAGGTGTTTTAATTTTGCTTTTAATACAACGGCTTGTATAGTATCTAAACGTGAATTTACCCCTAACACATCATGAACGTATTGCACACTTTGTCCATGATGCGCTACCATGCGTAATTGTTTTGCTAACGCATCATCGTTGGTATAAATGGCTCCACCATCGCCATAGCAGCCTAAATTTTTACTAGGGAAAAATGATGTACAACCAATAGTTCCAATAGTTCCTGCTTTTGCTTTTGTGCCATCACTAAATGTATAATCAGCACCAATAGCCTGAGCCACATCTTCAATCACATATAAATTATGCTTTTTTGCAACCGCCATAATCCGTTCCATATCGCTGCATTGCCCAAATAAATGCACAGGCACAATGGCTTTTGTATTTGGTGTAATGGCTTTTTCTAGAGCTTCAATATTTATATCAAATGTATCTGCATACACATCAACTAAAACAGGTGTTAAACCTAATAATCCAATTACTTCGGCAGTAGCAACATAGGTAAAGCTTGCAGTAATCACTTCATCGCCTGGTTTTAAACCCAAAGCCATCATCGCAATTTGTAAAGCATCTGTTCCGTTGGCACAAGGTATAACGTGTTTTACGTTAAGGTATTTTTCTAAATCTGCTTGAAATTCCTTTACAGCTGGACCATTAATAAATGCAGTTGAATTAATTACATCCTGAATGCCTGCATCAACCTCTGCTTTTATTTTTTCGTACTGACCTTTAAGGTCAACCATTTGTATTTTTTTGTTAAGAGTTATCATCTAACAATGCTAAATTAGTAAGGCGAATATACCATTTTTTTAATCCATTTTTTAACTCAAATTAATTAGGGTATATGTATAGAATTAAATAGTAATAAAAACAAAAAAGGGAAAGCTTAAAACTTTCCCTTTTTTTAAAATAAGTAATAATTAATTACTATGCTTCAGTATTTTCTGTTGCTGAAGTTTCATCAGCTAAAGGAGCCTCTGTTACTTCTGCTACAGCTTCAACAACTGCGTTTTTAGCCGCAATTTTGGCCGCTCTCGCATCTTTAGAAATCGTTTCTGCTTTAAATTTATCTGCTACTGCTTTTTTAGCACCGCTAGATAAATCATCTTTTTTAGAACTAATTTTTAAGTTTTTAGCATCTGCCCATTTAGCAAAACGCTCTTCAACTTGCGCCTCTGTTAAAGCACCTTTTTTAACACCTTCTAATAAGTGTTTTTTCATTAAAATTCCTTTGTACGATAAAATAGCATTACACGTATCAGTTGGTACTGCGCCGTTCATAACCCATTTTAAAGTAGCTTCAAAATTTAAATCAATTGTTGCTGGGTTGGTATTAGGATTGTAAGTTCCTAATTTTTCGATAAAAGCTCCGTCTCTTGGTGCACGACCATCCGCTGCTACTACGTGGAAAAACGCTGCGTCTTTCTTACCGTGTCTTTGTAGTCTAATCTTTACTGCCATTTTATTTGTTTTTAAAAGTTTGGGCTGTAAATATCGGCATTTTTTTACAATTAGTAAGCATTTACCTAAAAATATTTTTATAAAGTGCTATATATCATTAATTTGTCTAATTTTGTATGTTGTGCATTTAAATTTATAAAACAGTAAATTGTTAAATCTAACCTAAAGTATTAACAAACAAACACTATCAATTATTATGAAACTTCAAGAAAGGGGTATTTTATTAATTCCTGTAGATTTTACAGAGCAATCGTTATATGCAATTAAACAAGCGTATAATTTGGCAAAATACACACACTCTAAAATTGTGTTGTTACATGCTTATGAAAAAGCTGGCGAAGAGCAGTATGACGAGTTAAAAGCGATTACTAAAGTAACAGAAAGCGAAAGTGGCGTGCCTACTGAGTTTATGAATGTTAAAGGTAATATTTACACCGAAGTTCCTAAAGTTGCCGATGAAATTAACGCAACATTGGTTATTGCTGGTTTAGAAACGCACATGAAATCAAAAGATATTTTGGCTCCAAGTGCTTCTAAAATGATTAGAGAATGTACTTGCCCAGTTATTTCAATAAGAGGAAAAGAACACCGTGATGGTTGCGAAAATATTTTATTGCCATTAGATTTATCACGCGAGTCGCGCGAAAAAGTTGATGTTGCTATTCAATTTGCTCATTATTTTGGCGCCTCTATTCGTATTTTAGCTGTATTTAGCTTATCTGATGCTGCATACGAAAATCAATTATTAGCATACGCGCATCAAGTAAAACAATACATTAAGGGCAAAGGCATTTCTTGTTCAAATAAATCTATTGCTAGTGATAGCATTGCCGATACAATTGTTGAATACGCCAATAAAATTGAATCGGATTTGATTATGATTATGAACAAGCCAACGCTAAGTATTAAGGAGTATTTTAGTGGTACCGAGGCGCAAAAGGTTGTTGATGTAAGTAATTTACCAGTTATGAGTATCAATCCAACTAAAAAAGAGAGTATGACTCACTTTGGAACAGGTATGTAGTTTAAAACACCGTGGTAATTAAAAGTAATTAATTACATAAAACTTAATTACTTAATTTTATAATTATCGTTATAAAAAAGGGTGTAGCTATTTATTTGTTTTTTACGATAAATACGAGGCAAATTTTCGGTAGATACTGCTAATATTGAAAATAACTCACGCTTTACACTTCCTTTAAATACTTCTTTATCATTTTGTAAATTTTCAATAAATGATTTTGCTGTTTCGGCATTTTTAAATGTTTTTACGTTTGATAATTGTTGTGCGGTTCCAAATAAGGTATTTGTAATTGAGTAGTTATCATTACTGTAAAGTGTTTCGTTAAATGTAGCTAATGCGTTTTTAAATGCATTAGCTATTGATGGATCGTCGGGGTAAACAATTACCACAAAGTGTTCGGCACTTAAATCTAACGTAAATGTATCTGTATTGTTTACGGCATTAGATGTAGCCTCGCTTGGGTTTTTTAATGTTTTTAAATACAATAAAACATCTTTAGCTTGGTTAATCGCTGGCTCTTTTGGATATAAAATGAGGTATTGTTTTAAGGCTGTTTCTAATGTATCTGCTCCTTTTAATTTGCCTAAACACATTGCTTTAATGTAAGCAAATTTGCCCGAAAAATCATTTTTTCCAAATTGTGTTACTGATAAATTACAATTACTAAATGCTTGACTATAATTACTTGCGGTATAAAAATCAAAAGTTTTTGTATAAAACAATTCTACCTCCCCTTTTTGCGAATTTTTTTCGGCAACATAATTTGGGTTTTTTAATATTTGAGTATACTCACTCGTAGGAAACTCGGTAAATAATTTATTTTTATAATTATCGGCTTGTGCCTGATTGCGAGTTGATGTGTAAATTTTATATAATTGGTAATAAGTTGCTACTTTGTATTTATTTGTTGCAAATCGTTTGTTTAAAGTTTCGTACGACTCAATAGATTTTTTGTTGTTGTTTAACTCATCCTTATAAGTGCTACCTAAATTATAATAAGAGTCAATAATTTTAGCATTCGATTTTTCAATTAATGAATCGTTTAAAGGTAAATCTACTAAATAAAATTCTTTTGATTTTAAGCTGGCGTTTGATGTGTTTGTGCTATTATTTTTTGTTGCATTAGTGCCAATGGTTTTGCTTGTATCGTTGCTATTTGGCACCTGCGATTGACTTTCAAACGCAACTGCTTTTTGACTACGACGCCAATTATCTTCGAGTTTGCGGTTACCCCATTTTTTAATAAAATCATTTAATCCAAAACTTAACGTTGTTTGGTTATAAAAGTACCAAGCCGCTTGCCCGTTATTATTAACAATTGGCGCTAACCCATTATTTGGCGAGTTGGGGTTGTAGTTTGGGTTTTGATTTTGGGTTTGCGCATTTTCAAGTTCTTCTTTTTTTCGTTCTTCGTCCTCCTCAATTTTTTTAATTAGTTTTGCTATAAATTTATCGCGATTAACTTCACTCATTCCTGCAATTTTTTGCAAACTATCTTCTTTTTGTATTGTTTTAATATAGCCAACTAACGTTTCGAGTGTTGTTTTGCGTTTGCTAATTACATCGTAATCTTTATAATCTTTTGGCAAGGTAATTAACGTGCTATCGTAATAAGCCCCCGAAGATGTGTAATCTGTTGCGTCAAAACTTAACTCACCTAACTTTAAATAAGATAGTGCTTTTTGTTTTGGGTTTTGGGTACTATTTTTTACGGATAGTTTGTAGTTTGTAAATGCCAAATCAGTGTCTTTTTCTTTTTCAGCTATCTCACCAAGTGTGTAATATATAATATCTAAATATTCTTTATTTTTAACATCACGTGTCATTTGCTTTAACTCTTTTTTAAGTTTAGCAACATTACCAGTATTAACATCAAACAAACGCGCTTGTTTCATTTTTGCGTTAAACACCAAATCATATTCTGGCTTTAAGCTAATTGTTTTTTTATAAAACTGAATTGCTTTTT
This sequence comes from Bacteroidota bacterium, assembly GCA_043718985.1. Taxonomy (GTDB): domain Bacteria; phylum Bacteroidota; class Bacteroidia; order B-17B0; family Aurantibacillaceae; genus UBA4416. The sequence goes on from JAYSUQ010000234.1 coordinate 18,484, forward strand.
TATTTTCTTTACGCTCTTCGTACAATTGCGCTAAAATAAACGAGTAGCGTGCACGTGTTTTTTTTGATAACGGATTTTTAATTTTAGAAACTAAGTTATAGCGTGATTTTGTACCTTTACCATCACCACCATTTAAGGCCGCTAATAACATTTTTTCGGCTTCTTTGTACATGCCGCGTCGCATAAAATAATCGGCTCTAACTGCGGGTAATTCTAATCTTGCATATTTCGATATTTTTTTATCATCTTTTAATAAACCTATGATTGGTTCGGCTTGTGTAGGCGAGCCAATTTCGTTGTACGATTTTGCTAACCAAATCATCGCCTTATACCTATCTTTAGATTTGTAGCTTCTAATTACATACTCAAAAGCTTCAATACCCGAAAAAAATTCGCGCTTATAAAAGTGTGAAACTCCAATTACATTCCAGTTATTATCAATCCAATGGCCAGCCGTTGTTACTTCTCGTTTTGTTTTTTTATCTTTAATAGTGTGCTTTTGTATGCAGTTTGACGATTTTTTTATGGCCTTATCAAACTCAGGAAAAGTGCTTTTTGCCGATTCGTTTGTAGGAATTAAAAATACAGGCAATAATTTGTCGTAATCATACACGTAATCTTCTTTAATTTTATCAACGCCATCTTTAACACTTTCGGTAGCATAATAATAGCCATTGTAACGGGCCGTTAAGTTATGATAACCTCTGTTAATAAAGGTATTTCGGCTAGTGGTGCAACTATTTAATATAGTAACAACAATAACTAAAATAAAAAAGTATGTTTTTGTAAATCTCAAAATTGTAATCAAAATTAAAGCAATAACGCCAAAATCGTAAATTTAGTATATTTTTGCATCAATTAGTATGTTAAACAGTAAAAATAGCCGTTTCAAAATCATTAGCGACCAATTGCGGAGCAAGTATCGGCTGGTAATATTAAACGACGATTCCTTTGCTGAAAAATTTTCGTTACGTTTATCGCCTTTGGGTATTATTGTGTTAATTGCATCGGTAACGCTTGTAATGACAACTTTTGTTATAAGTTTAGTTGCATTTACGCCTCTTCGCGAATACATACCAGGTTATGGTAATGTAAACGACAGAAAAGATATTATAACTTTAAATAACAAAACCGATTCGCTTGAGCAATTATTAACATCGCGCCAATGGTATATTAATAATTTGATAAACGTGTTTTCGGGCAAAGTGCAAGGTAAGCCCCAAAAACCATTAAAAGATACAACAGGAAAATATAAAAATGTAGATATTAAGCCTAGCGATGCTGATTTAATGTTGCGTAATAATATTGAAACAAACCAGCTTGCATCTACAAGCGATAAAGTTTTAGCAAATAAAATTAGCGATTTAAATGCGTATTTCTTTTTTAGCCCCGTTAAAGGAATTGTTACTGGCTCGTATAATTTAAGCGACGAGCATTTTGGAGTTGATGTAGTTGCTAACGACAACGAGTTTATTAAAGCTACGCTTGATGGCACTATTATTTTTGCTGGTTTTACAAAAGATGATGGGTACTTAGTACAAATACAACACGCTAATAATTTAACCAGTATTTATAAGCACTGCTCGAGTGTAAATAAAAAAACAGGCAATTTTGTAAAATCGGGCGAGCCAATTGCGGTTATTGGTAATAGTGGCGAAACTAGCAAAGGCACTCATTTGCATTTTGAATTATGGTACAACGGTTTTGCTATTAACCCGCAAGATTATGTTGTGTTTTAGAAAAATTTTTAATTTTTATAAAATGTTAGCTAAATTGAAACTAAGTTCGTTGTTACGAAAGTAAATTAAAAATTTATCTGGCATTAAATAACCAACCGCTAGGATCCATCGTTTTTTGTCCTTTCCAAATCTGAAGATTCATACTCGTTTTCCCATCTTCATCTAAAATTGTACCTATTGATTGTTTAATGGATACTTTGTCGCCTTGTTTTACATACACTTCGCCCAAATTACTGTAAACACTAAGGTACTCGCCATGGCGAATTATAATAAGTTTACCTCCAGTGGGCGATATGGCAATACTTGTAACCTCGCCTTCAAAAACGCTACGTGCCTGCGTGCCTTTATTGGCGCAAATCTCAACACCGTTGTTATTCATCATAAATCCTTTAATTGCGGGGTGTTCGTACTCGCCATAAGGCTGGCAAATAACACCTTTAGTAACTGGCCAAGGTAGTTTACCTCTGCTAGTTGCAAAATCGGCGCCAAGTGCTTCTGCTTCATCTGTTAAAACAGGTGTTACTACTTTTGTTTCAATTGGTTTTGGTTCGGGTAATTTTGTTTCGTTTTTTGATTTTGATTTCGATTTATTTTTTTCGGCTTTTATTTTAGCTAATTTTTCGGCTTTGGCTGTTTTTTCGGCCGTTAGTCGAGCCGATTCTTCGGATTTTCTTTTTATTTCTGCTTCAATTAATTTTCTAATTGCTAATTGTAAATTTTCGGCGTCTCGTTTTTTACTTTCTAACTCTTCCTTTAATTCTTTTTCTTGCTGTTGCAGTTCGGTTAAAACAATTTCTTGTTGTTGTTTTTCGCCATCGAGCTGTATTTTTTCATCTTTTTCGTTACCTAACAGCACGTTTTTTTCGTGACGTTGTGTTTCTAATTCTTTTAATTTTTCAGTTAATATGTTTTGAGTTAAGGTAATTTCAACCGCTTGTTTTTTGCGAAAAGCGGTGTATTGTTGAAAATATTTTACGCGCATGTAGGCCTGATTAAAATTGCCCGACGAAAATAAAAACATAATTTTGGTGTAAGAATCTTGGTTGCGTTGCGCAAAATATATCATTTTAGCATAGTCTGCTTTTAATTTATCTAAACTCATTTTTAACGAAGTTACCTCTGTAATGTTTTTTTTAATGCGATTATTAATTTGCCCTAACTCTGCATTAATAGTACCTATTAACTCTTCTCGTACTTTAATTTTTGTATTAATTACAACAATGTTATTAATTTGCGATTTTTTATTGGCTTTAGTTTGGCTAATTTGAGAGTTAAGTTGTTTGATATCATCATTTAACTTATTTTTTTTACTTAATAAATCCTTTTCTTTTGATTGCCCTTTTGTTTGAGCCAAGGCTGTAAACGAAATTCCAACACAACACAACAGTAAACAAAAAAATTTACTAAGGTTTATCTTTTTTAATTGGAATTGGGTCATAACTTTTAGGTATGTTCAGTGATATTTTTTGAGGCACGTTTATTTCCATACGAACATAGTTAATTTTCATGCTAATTTTCTTCTCCGCACGTATCTCAATATTAACAGTGTGTGGTGCAAAAACTAAGTCAGAGGTTATAAATTTATCATAATGAGCTCTAAAACTTCTATTGGTTCCAGCTTCTTCAAAATTATTATCTATTATTTTAAAGTTTTCGGAACTCAAAGTCATCGTTTGTAACGAGTGTTTTAAGGTATCTTGATGTGTGACAATACGGCGTAACTTGCGTTTACGATAAGTAGCTAATAGATATTGGCACGCTTCTCTATCAACAGATGGTTTTAGTCGTTTATCCTCATCATCAAAATCGGCACTATTACCAATTAAGGCAGCTTGTATCATATCAAAATCTAAATCGGCATTTAGTAGCTGATTAATGTAATTAAAATCGCCTTTAAAATATTGCTTTTTTATGTAAACAACCATTTTAACCGAGTCGCGGGTTATTAAAAGTTTTGCAATATCAACCAATCCAATTGCCTGTATGGATATCCAAATGGCACTATCTTTTTTAATTTTAGCTCTAATATCTAAATTGTTCTCCTCGCCATCAACTATTACTTCAACATCGGCTTTGGCGCTAAACCAATTAAACTGAAGTTCGTTTTCTTTAATGTGTTTTGATAATACTTTACCTGTTTTGTAAGATAAACGACACTTATTTTGTGATGTATCGGCAACAATAACAGGCACCTGTATTTGTTGTAATTTTTTTTTGCTTTTGCACGAAACCAAAAAGCTTAATGCAAAAAACATAATGCAAAACAATAAATAATTTGGGTATATGTTTTTAGTTTTTCGGCTCATTTTTAAAAGTTAGCGAAGTAACGAAATATTTTCATCTTTTATTTTTAATATTTTTTTATAAAACTTGCACTTGTAGCATTATAGCTTAGCGCTGCTAAAACGCCGTTATTTGAAAGGGGGGTAAATAAAATTATTGTTTGAGAATTTAATCTGCTATTTATAACTGTTTGTACTCTTAATTAAATGAATTTGAAAAGAAGTTAAATAATAGTTATCAATATTTAATTTTTTAGCTTTATCAAAAACATTTGTTGGTAAAGCTTAGTAAACGCTCAGTGCATCGGTTTCGTTTTATAAACATGCCTGGTTTAAAAAAGTAAAAAATAAACGCAAAATAAAAATTTAAGCTCAAACGTTTTTATTTTCAGTTTAAAAAATATATATTTGGTTTAATGAATAAATTATTAATAACATTAGTTACACTTCCTTTTTTTGTTTTAGCTTCAAACGGCGATGGACCAATAGGATCTCGATCGGCAGCATTAGGTCACGCATCTATGTGTTTATCAGATGTGTGGAGTACACGTAACAACCAAGGTAGTTTAGGTTTTGTGCGTCAAACACAAATTGGAGCATTTTACGAAAACCGTTTTTTATTAAAAGAACTTTCTCAAAGCGGTTTTGCAGTTGCTTTACCTATTAAAAAAGGTACGTTTGGTTTAAGCTATAGTAATTTAGGATATAAATTATACCGCGAGTCGCAAACAAGTTTAAGTTATGCCATGTTGTTATCAAAAGATATATCGGTAGGCGTTGCTTTTGATTATTTAACTACAAAAATTGCCGATGTGTATGGCAAGGCAAATGCAATAACAGGCTCGGTTGGTTTAACTGCAAAAATATTACCACAGCTAGTAGTATCTACGCATTTATATAATCCATTCAGGGCAAAAATTACAAATTATAATAACGAAAAAGTGCCAAGTATTTTTAAAGTAGGTGCGCAATACGTGTTTTCTAAAAAAGTTTTTTTAGTTGCCGAAGCCGAAAAAACATCTTTACAAAAAGTAAACATAAAAGGGGGTATTGAATACCAACCTGCATCTATAATATATATTAGAGTTGGCGCATCAACCTATCCTACACAAGCTGCTTTTGGTTTAGGTGTAAACTACAATGGTTTAAAAATAGATGTAAGTTCGATGTATCATAGTGTGTTAGGCTTTTCGCCACAAGTTGGATTAAGTTATGCCATTGGTAAAGAAAAAAACAGCAAAACAAAAACAGAATTAGAGGCAAACGAAAAATAATTTATTATTAAAAACAATTACTACATACTTATACTTTTTGTATTTGCTCATTTTTTTATAAATGCTCAAAATGATAGCCTTAATAATAAAGGTAACGAGCAGGTTGATGAAATGATTAACCAAAATGTAGAATTACTATCGGAACAATTACAAAGCGAAGATGGAGATGTGAGTAACCTTACTGATGTTTGGAATTATTATAAAACACACCCCTTAAATTTAAATAAAGCTAAGCGCGACGAGTTGGTTGAATTAAATTTATTATCAGATATACAAATAAGTAATTTAATTAAGCACCGCGAAAAAAACGGAAACTTAATTAGTATTTATGAATTACAAAGTATTAACGGATTTGATTTACAAAGCATTAAAAAAATATTACCATTTGTTTATGTAAGTGATAATTTTGGGGCAGCAAGTTTTGGAATAAAAGAAATGTTTAAAGATGGGCGACACGAATTTGTAACCCGATACCAACAAATATTAGAAAAACAAGCAGGCTACACATTACCAGATACGGCAACACAACGCAAAAGCCCAAACTCATACTATTTAGGCGACCCAAGCCGAATGTTTGCTCGCTATAAATTTGCTTATAATAATAACGTATCAGTATCTATAAGTGGCGAAAAAGATCCAGGCGAAGAATTTTTTAAAGGCACTCAAAAAAAGGGTTTCGATTTTTATAGTGGGCACGTAGCCGTTCGTAATATCAAATTTATTAAAACACTTGTTGTTGGCGATTATCAAGCAACCTTTGGGCAAGGCTTAACAATTTGGCAAGGCTTTGGGTTTGGCAAATCGGCTTCGGTAATGAGTATAAAACGAGCAGGCATTGGTATAAAACCATATATGTCGTTTGATGAAAATCGTTTTTTTAGAGGGGTTGCAGGAACATTTAAAGTAAAGAAATTTGAGTTAACAGGCCTAGCATCTTATAAAAAATTAGATGCAAATGCAACACTAGTTGATACATTAAGTAATGGCGAAATTGATGTGGTTGGTGTGAGCGCGCTAGAATTAGGAGGGTTGCATAACACAAATGCCTTAGTGCAAGATAAAGGTACAATAACACAAACTGTTTTTGGTGGTAATGCGGCTTATAACAACCGTAGTTTACACATAGCGGCAACAGTGCAAAGTATGAATTTAAGCGCCGCACTTATTAAATCGCCTAGCCTTTATAACCAATACGATTTTCAGGGAAAAACAAATTTTGTAGGTGGTATAGATTATAACTATGTTTTTAGAAACGCAAATGTATTTGGAGAATTTGCAATGAGTGCTAATGGTGGCAAGGCATTTAATTCGGGGGCTATTGTTGCCCTCGATCCTAAATTATCGTTTGTGGGGCATTACCGTAATTTCGAAAAAAACTTTCAAAACCTTTATGGTAGTACCGTTTCAGAAAACACATTGCCTCAAAACGAAAAAAGTATTTATTTAGGATTAGAAGCTAAACTTTTAAAAACAGTAACACTATCTGCTTTTTTAGATCAGTTTAAATATAGTTGGTTTAAATCTACAGCAAGTGCACCATCATCGGGCAAAGATATGATTGCCCAATTAAACTTTACGCCCACTAAAAAAATTGACATGTATTTTAGAGTAAGGCATCGTTTAAAACAAGTTAATAGCAGTATTGATAATAAATACGATTACTTAGTGCCTTATAATCAAACAAATATTAGGTACAACTTATCGGCTCAAATAACAAACGATATTAAATTTAAATCGCGTATTGAATATGTTATTATTGACCAAACAAAATTGGCCGACGAAAATGGCGTAGCATTTGTACAAGACATTATTTTTAAAAAAATGAAATTTCCGTTTACTGTAACAGCCCGCTATGCCGTGTTTGATACAAAAAGTTTTAACTCGCGTATTTATACTTACGAAAACGATGTGCTTTATGGCTACTCGGTGCCAGCATTGTACTACAAAGGCCAACGCGCTTATTTTATTGTAAATTGGGATGTTACTCGTAATTTTGAAATTTGGGTACGTGTAGCCGCAACAATTTACGATAATCAGAAGGTAATATCGGCTGGTAGTTTAAACGAAATAAACGGTAGTGCAAAAACCGAATTAAAATTACAAGCCCGTTTAAAATTTTAAAATAATTCGGTTATAATTTTAACGGCATTATTAAATCTATCATCACCTAAACCACTTATTATTTTATAATTAAAATTATGTTTAATTAACTCGTGCTTATTTAATTTAAAAATATGTTCGCGTAAATGTTCGTGCTTTCGCTGATTATCTGCAACCCAGGGCACATCGTTATTACAAATTAAAAATAAATGATAGTGTTGGTTATTAAATGCCTCATCAATAATTTTGGAAGAGGTGCTAAATTCGTTTTGAGCCCAAATTTTTAGTGTAATCATTGCCGTATCGCAAAATAAAAATTGATTTGCTGTTAGCATTAATTTATCTTCTAAAGTAATTTGCTTATTGGCAATAAACTCAATATCGTTAATTGTATAATTATTAATATTATTGGTGTTAAAATAATTGCGTGCAAATTCGTGGGCAAATTGGGTGCGGTAATGTTTAGCCAATTGCTCAACTAAACTCGATTTACCAGTGCTTTCGGCACCTACAATTGCAATTTTTATAATTGAGGCTTGAGTTGTTTTTTCCATGTAAAATAGCCGTATGCGGCAACAATTGCAAAAATTAAATTTAAAACAGCATAGGTAGGCAAATCTTTTAATAAATATAAAAATACATAAGCCAAATCAATAACTATCCAAAACAACCAATTTTGCAACCATTTTTTTGTCATTAAAAACGTGCACGTAAATGAGCAAGCTGTAAGTATGGCATCAAAAATTATTTGATCGCCTTTAAAATAAGTTAGTATAAAGTATAAAATAAATGTTTGGCAAAGCACACCAATCAAAACATAAAGCCAATAACTATTTGGCATTTTGGTTACTGTAAATGTTTTAGTGTTATTTTTTTTCCAATAAAACCAACCGTAAATACCCGCTGCACAATAAAATAGCTGCATTGCAAAATCGCCAAATAAACGAGCATTAAAAAATGTAACCCCCGATATAATTACAGATATTGTTGCAATTGGCCAACACCAACTATTTTGTTTTATGGTTAAATAAACCCCAACAATGCCTGTAATTAAAGCTATTATATCCCAAATAGTCATTACTCCAACTCAATATTTTTTTGTTTACAATACCTTACAAATGCAATGTATTTTTCAAACGGATCGGTTGCTTTCCAAATATGGCCAAACAACGCAACACCATAAAAACCTAAGTTATTGGCTAGCTCAACACTACGTTCGTTAACACCACCACGTGCAATTATTTTTTTGTCAGATTTGTTTAATGATTCAACCGCTTCCTTGTAAAAACCGCTATATAAATCTCCTGTAAGGGTATGAAACATGGTGCCAACAAAACAATAATCGGTTTCTACTTTTTGTTTTTCGTAAACGTTACTTACTCGCTTATACGAAACAGATTTAATTAAATTAGGCTTGCGAATGTAAATGAGTTTAGTGTTTAACCACAACTTAAATTTATGTTTTAAATGTGTACTTGTAAAATGAAAACCTTTTAAATTATAACGCAATGCTAATTTATGATGCGAGTGTATAATAATGCGATTATGAAAATGAACAGGTATTTGGTTTAAATATGTTTTCATTTCTTTTGTTGACATTTGACTTTTTCGCAAATGTAAGGTACTTAAACCTGCTTCAAACATTTTAATTACACAGGCTATCTCTATATCCGAAGTTTTATTATCTGTTATAACTACTAATTTCATGTATTGATTTTATTATTTTTTAATTGACACTTGGTTTAGCCATGTTATTGTATTTATGAGTGTGTTATAGTAACACAGATAATGGATTAAAATATTATTTAAATAAAAAATTTAATTCGAGTAAAAAATTTGGATCAATTTCTAAAGCGTTTCCAACAACAATATAATCGGGCTTTGCGTTAATTAGTTGTTGCGCTTTTTTTATTGTATTTATACCACCACCAACTATTATTGGAATGGTTATTTGGTTTTTGATTTTTTTAATTAACGAAGGTATTAGTGTGTTGTTAGCGCCACTACCTGCTTCTAAATACACTAATTGTTTGCCCATTAATTGAGCGGCAATTGCAGTATTAACAACTTCTGTATTATTAAATAAAGCATTTGTTTTAGTTATTTTTAAGGTGGTTGATTGGTTTCCCCCATCAACCAAAATATAGCCTGTTGGTATGGTTTTTAAATTTGCTTTTTTAATAATAGGCGCGGCTAATACTTGTTTGCCTACTAAATAATCGGCATTACGGCCCGATAGCAACGATAACATTAAAATAGCATTTGCTCGTTTGGTAATTTGTGTTTCATCGCCAGGAAAAATTATAACAGGTATTTTAGTTTTTAATTTAATTGATTTAATAACGGCATCAATATTGTTGTTTTTTAAAACACTACCGCCAACAAACACATAAGCTGTTTTGGTTTTGTTTACAAGTGTTATTAAACCCTCATTGTATTTATCTGGATCTATTAAAACAATAAGTTTGGTATGTGTTGTTTTTTTTAGCACACTATTTTTTTTAAAGCATACACCAAAACATAATTTTCACTTAAACTATAATTTAAAGCGAAACTATATTTAATGTTAGGCATTGTAATATTACCAATAATTGTTCCCGAATTTAATTTTGCGAATGAATTAATGCTTAAGTTATCAATAAAATTAACCCCCTTTAACCCATAAATTTTATAAAGTGTTTCTTTAGCACCCCAATAAATTAATAACTTTTCAACATCGTTATTGCAATCTAAAAGCTCGTCATTACTTAAAAACTTATATTTAATGTTAGTTATTTTATCGCGTATTAACTCCACATCAACCCCAGTAGCCTCGTTAGTATTTACAATAATTACCAATTTATTATACGAATGCGAAATCGAAATGTACCTCGTATCATTTGCTAAATGTGGTTTGCCATTACTGTCGTAATAAATTTGTACAGTTGTGTTTAGCAAATGATTTAGTAAAAACTGTTTGGCTTTACTTTCAATCTCTCGTTTGCTAGTTAATTTTTGTATTACAGCAAACTCATCTAGGTTTAAAATCCCTAAACAAATTGCTGCATTTATGTTAAAAACCTTTATCACAAAAGTTTAAATTTAGATAATTGTTTGAGTGTTACAAACATATGTTATATCTTTGCGATGTTAAAATTATTAAAATTAAAACCTATAAATAACATGTCAGCAGTAGCAACAAACAAGTACTTAGCGTACAAAGTAAAAGACATCTCATTAGCAGAATGGGGTCGTAAAGAAATTACATTAGCAGAAGAAGAAATGCCAGGATTAATGGCGCT
>JAYSUQ010000235.1:0-29041 GCA_043718985.1 Bacteroidota bacterium
CTGGCATTAAGGTATAATTTGTAGCGCCACTTGCGGTTAATGTTACTGTTGTGCCCGCACAAACATTAGTTGTGTTAGATGTTATTGCAACTGTTGGTATTGGTGTTACCGAAACCTGAACAGCACTTGTGTAAGTAGCTACACCTCCATTACAATCTGCAACATCCATAGTAGCAGTATAGCTTGTAATAGCCGTTGGACAAGGCGCTGCAGTTAAACCACTTGCTGTAAAGCCATCAGAGCCAATCCAATTAACAGTATAGCTAGGAATTCCATTTGGGGTAAATTGCCACGATTCGTTATTTGCCGACCAAGACGTTAATACATTACGAGTTGGTGGAGCAAAAGCTACCGTACTGCTTGCATTTTGAATGCCTACAATTCCTAAATCAGAATTACCACCTGCACCGCAAGGAACACTTTTTTCGATATTAACATCTATTACATTTGATGTTTCGTTTAATACAATTTGAAATTTATTTACAGCGGTTATACAAGCATTTCCAAATAAAGGAATATCGTTCCAATAAGCAACAAATTTTCGGTTTGGTGCAACACCTGTTAAATAATAACCAGACGTACCACCATTAACATTATATAAATCTTTATAAGTACCACAAATAACATTACCATATTGTTGTATTGTTGTAGGTAAGGTTGCATCAATTCTAAAATTACCATTTGTATTATTTGCCTGTGTTAAATCAAAAGTTACTTGCCCGTTATTACTAATTACTAATTGAGTAAACGTATTTCCAAAAAAACAAAACGGAAATCCTATATTAATTATGCCACTTATGTTATCATCGCCTATTGCTAAACTTGTGCCACCACTATAATTTTCAAACGCGTAGGCTGCCGATGTAACCGCGTAACTGTTTGAAAAAACAGCAGGAATAACTGTATTGGCATTTAAAGCTGCGCACTGCCCACTACAAATTGTTGTGTTAGATAGAGCAGTGATAGATGTTTGAGCATTTAAATTCTGAAAAAACAGAATTGAAATAATAAGAAATAATGATTTAAATATACGAGTCATAAATTACGAGTGTTTAATTAAACGATTTAGTTTTTTTGTTAAAATTATTTTATAATAAGCGTTAATCCAGCATCAATTTTGTTACTAATAACAGATAAGTTATTAATCGTATTTATTTGCTGTTTAGATAAATCAGAATCATTAAACTTAACGTCGTTAATTTTAAATTTACCTTCTTCATCAGTTAATAAGTAATACGAATTACTAGTGTGTAAATAATTTTTAATAAAATTTAATAAATTATATCTCAAATCAACCGCTAGCGAAAACGCATTAGGATTTAGAGAATTAAATAACTCAACACAACGTAATTGTTTTTTTATTAATAATTTAAAAAAAACATCGTGGTCATTTATCTTTTTTTCGCTTAATATTTGCTGAGCTTCATTTAAGGCTTCAGCATTTTTATTAATAAAATTTTTAATTTGATTATTAGTTTGTGCAGATAATAAACCACAAAAAATAATTGATAAAATAGTTAGTTTAAATTTCATAAAGCTTTTGTTAAAAAAGTTGCAATGGCTAAAGATAAATACTTTATTAACATCTTTTTAACAAAAAGACTACGTTTAACGTTTTATAAATTTAAACAACTGAATTTAAACTACTTACAATTAACAATTTTAAGTTGAAAACTCAAAATTAAAGCTAATTTACATAACATGTAAGTTATCTAGCGTATCTTTTGTGTAAAAAAAATTGATGAAATTAAGAACTGAATAATGAGAGAGCGAATTAACGCTACGATTAACAGCACTAACTTTTATAGTCTTATCAAGAATTTGTGTTTTTTGAATGGTAATAACCTTAGTTGTTGATAAAGGCTTAACAATGATTGGATGCTTAACGCAATCTTTAGTTTGCTGTAATTGACTTTGAGTACTTTGATTAGTTGGGGTTGTTTGTTTAATTTTAGGATTAGGCGTTGTAGCCCAGCTATTTAAAGCAAAAACAAGTATTCCTAAAATAACAGTAACTTTCATTTTATAAATTTTAATTAATCAAAATTAAACCTTTTTTAGTTAAAAGCAATAGTGAGTAAAATATATTGAGGTAAAATACTCGTTTTTAAATTAAAATTGAAGGGTTGTTAAATTGCCAACCTTATCCAAAACTTCTAATTTAACTTTGTTAACTGTTTTTTGTTGCTCGGCAGTTAAATAACAAGTAATAGTAGCCGTTTTTGCATCGTACTCGGCAGCACACCAATCATTATTAATATAAATATTATAATTAGCTATGCCGCTTAAACTGTCGGTAACTTTAAAGCTGTAATTCTTTTTATTTTTACTATTATTTACAAAACTTATAGTTGGTGCAATGGTATCGTAACTAAACGTAAACGAACCAAAACTTTTGCTTTCGGTTTTAAACCAACCATTTTCAAAATTTCCTATTAAACAATTATCATTATTTAATAATACTAATTTAGTTTCTTTGTTAGTTATAACGTTATTTTTTTTAACCGAAAATTTAAACGATTGTAACAACAACTCATTTTTATTGCCAATTAAAATCGTATTATTATTTATTGTTTGTGCTGTTATAAATGTAGGTTTTATTAATGTATTTGCTTTTATAAATACTTCAACTTCATCTTTTTTTAAATTAAAATCGGTATTGCAATAAGCGTTAAACTGTTTTTTTGAACTTAAGTACCCCTGTATTTCTTTAGCTTTTAACCTAAACGTGTAATTTGTTTTGTTTTTATTTTCATCAAAACACTCAACTGTAATGGTATGGTACAAGGTATCTGTAAATATTATTTTACCGCCATTAACAACCGTTTTATATATACCAATTGTTTGGCAATTAGGCGTAAAACATTTTTGAATTTTTTGACCATTATATTTTTCTGAAAAATAATTTACATAACGCCCATTATCAAAACTTATGTTATTTAACTGATGGTTATACATTAATTGATAATCAACAAATAATTTTACTTCATATATGTTATTTTTACTTGCAGTTGAGTTTGCTTTATCATAACCAACAAAACCAATGCAAAACGTATTGTAATTAAGTGCAACGGTATTTTTTTTATTTACAGGTAGTAGTTCCTGCAAGGTAATGTTATTGGTATCTGTACTATTAAAAATAGCAATATGAGTTATTGTTGGCTTAACATCATCTTTTACATTAAAAAATAATAACGGATTAAGTGGTATTTCACTTTTTTCATCTCTAATTTCAAAATGCAAATGCGGCCCTGTAGAGCTACCACTGTTACCCGAATAACCAATAACTTCGCCTTGAGTAATAGGTAAATCATTTTTTATTGGAAAAATTTCAATTTCGTTTTGTTTTAAAGTAAGTTGTTTTTGTTTAATGTAATAGTCTATTTTATTTGCATATTTTTTTTGATGTGCATACACACTCACATAACCATTTGGATGAGTAATATACAAGCATTTGCCGTAGCCGCCACTACTAATTTTAATGCGACTAACGTAACCATTGGCTATACTTTTAATTGGTAAATTTAAATTAGGGTCGGTACTAAAATCTAATCCAGCATGAAAATGATTTGGTCTTAACTCGCCATAATTACCAGTAATAACAATACTTCTATCAATTGGATAACTAAAATTTAAATTGTTTTTTTGGGCGTAATATTTTATTGAAAGCAATAAAATAAAACACAATAATTTGCTGTTAAAATACATTGTTTGGTTTGTGTTAATATTAAAAACTTAATTAACAATTGCTTGTTGATGTAAAGTTAGTTGAGATGTAAAAAGCAGTGTATCAATAATATAATTTTAACGAACATCAAATTGTTGGTTTATAATATGATTTTGTATCATTTTAAAAAAATGAAATTTAAAATAATGATGATACAATAACACGTTACAAACTGTAAAAAATAAAAACGATAATATGAATACTGAAGCCATTAAAACAGAGTTACAACAAGTATTAGAAAGCGATTTAGCGTTGCGTAAGGAGTATAACGAAATTAAACGTTCGTTAAGCGATTACAGAAACCAGCTAATACAACGCGATGAAGACTGCAAGCGACTACAAGTATCAATTGATGTGTTGAATACGAAATTGGTTGTAATGGAACGCGATAATGGTAATTACAAAAATGAAGTAAATTCGTTTAAAGAATTGCGACATACAATACGCGAACAATTAACCGAAAAGCAAGATGAAATTATTGTATTATTATCAAAAATTGAAGGCTTAAACAACCAATTAATGGGTATTGCAGCCGAATACGAAACAAAAATATCAACTATTCAATTAGCTTCTCAAAACGAAGTTTCAAATATATCTGCCTCTTACGAACAACAAATTAACGAGCTAAAATCAAACTCTACATATCAACAAAGTGGTATTAGAAGCGAGCTAGAATCTAAAATTGCAGCGCTAACATTAACTTACACAAATTCGTTACAAGAATCGACATCTGGTTACGAATTAAAAATAAAAAATTTAACATCAGAGCATACTATACAATTATCTAAAATTGAGTCTGAATCTTTTTCGACATTTAAATCGATAACAGAAAGTAATGCTGACGCTTTAGTAAATTTAAAAGCTGAATATGAAATTAAGGTAAATGATTTATCGTTTGAATGGATTAATGAAAAGAAAGAATTAATACAAAATTACGAATCACAACTAAACAATTTAACCGAGAGTTTTGCAACAGAAAAAGCTGAAGTTATTTTGTGTTATGAAACTAAATTAAATAATTTAAGTGTTGAGATTAATAGCTTACAATCAAATTTAAGTTTACAGGGATCGGAATTAACTCAATCTTTTCAATCTGAAATAGAAAATTTAACCCAACAATTAACAGGTAAACAATTACAATTTGATGGCGAATTAAATTCAACAATCGAATCGCTAACTAAATTATTTAGCGAAAAAGAAATTGAAATCAGAAACGAATACGAATCTAAACTTTCATCTACTGCAACAAATACTGAAACTCAGGCAACGTTATTAAATGAAAATTTAAACTCGGTAGTAACAGAAAACGAACATTATAAAGAAAAAATTAGAGAAATGGTGTATCATATTGATGCACAAAATACACAAATAGAACACCTAACGTTAAGTATATCTAATGCTTCAATCGAATTATCAAATCAAATTGAAAGTAATGGTACAATAGCAACCGAGTTTAATTCTTATAAACAAAATGCTTCATTAGCAAGTGAAAACGAAATACAAAATTTAAATTTAAAAATTACTGATTTAAGTTCAAGTTTATCAAACAGCATTGAATCGGTGTTTAAATTAGATGCAATTATTTTAAATAATTTATCAATGATAAACGAGTTAAGTAACATTAACTCAAATTTAGAAGATGAATTAACCCAATTTAAAGCAACGCTCGAAACTGAAAAAGAAACATTTGAAACATTTAAAAACGAATTAGAATTAAATCATCAACAACAATTACAAAGTAAAGATGTTGAGTTTAATAAATTAATATCTGAAAACACGTCGTTAATTTCTGAAATAGATTCTACTTCAGATTTATTAGATGTTGCAAATGAAGAACTAAATTTAGTAAAAGCCGAATTATCGGAAATTAAATCAGTGTCGGAAGGGCGAGCAGGTGATTTAAAAGAAACTTTGCAAAATAAAAATTATGAGCTAACAAATTTATCGGCAAATAATATGGCATTACAAACAGAGTTAGATATTTTAAAAGCAGAATTTGAACTAAACAGAAATCAACTGTCTGTAGCGCAAATAACATTAGATACTACATCAGAAATTCAAAATCAGTTGGCGCAAGTTTTAGATTCAAAAGTAGCATTAGAGTCTCAAATTTTAGGATTTACATCAACTATTGAAACCTTAAATGAAAATTTAAATGAAAAAAATACCGAAATTATAAATTTAAAATCGGTAACAAAGGCAGATGAGCAGGATGCGTTTATTGACCGTTTATTTAAACAAATTGACACTTTAAGTGATGAAAAACTAAATTTATTGAGTGAAAAAGAGCAAATGGCCTCTCAATTAATTAAAATGAACGATACCATATCAACCATATCTTTGCAAGTAGATAGTCACGAAATTGATGTTACAGAATTGGATAATCATAGAAAAAATGTTATTTTAGCAAAAAGTTCAAGTAATATCGGTAGCCCAGAAAACACTGTTATGAAAAAACAAATTAATGAGTTGGTGCGTGAAATTGATAAATGTATTGCTCTGTTGAGTGCTTAAATTTGAAGAAAGCTTTGTTTAATGAGCAACGTTAGTGTAAAAGTAGAAATAGCAGGCGGAATTTATACGCTTACCATAAATAGTGAAGATGAAAACGACGTTAAACAAGCTGTTGAGTTAATTAATCTTAAAATTGCTGAATTTGAAAAAAATTATGGCGTTAAAGATAAAAAAGATATAATGGTAATGGTTACTCTGCAACTAGTTAGTCAGTTGCAAAAACAAAAAAACCAAGCCCAAAATGAGTTAAGCACTCTAAAAAATGTGTTAATTGATGTGGAGCAAATGTTAGCCGAACACAAAAAAAACTTAACACAAACAGACTAAAAAAACACTTAAATATTACCACAAAGGTAATAAACAATACACGCACAAACACTTGAGGTTAAACTTAATGTGTTTGTGCGTTTTTAATTTTTAAACGGATAGTTGCCCCGATTAAAAATTAACTTATATAAACAATGCGCAACAAAAACAAATTATGTTAACAACCATTTTTATAGCCATAGCATTAATTGCTGGCGTAGTAGCTGGCTTTATTATTGCCAACTCAAAACTAAATGTTACAAGTGTAGCCGAAAAAGAAAATTTAATTAAAGAAGCCGAAGTAAAAAACGAAGCCTTAAAACAAGAGAAAATTTTACAAGCAAAAGAAAAATTTTTACAATTAAAAGCCGATCATGATAAATTGGTTAACGAGCGTACGCAACAAATTGTAGTTTTAGAAAACAAAGCAAAACAACGCGAAGGCGATTTAGCTAAAAAAGTTGAAGATGCAACACGTAAAGAAAAAGAATTAGACGTGCAAAAAAACCAATTAACATTACAAGTTGAAACGTATAATAAAAAAAGTGATGAAATTGAAAAAGCCCATCGCCGACAAGTAGAGCAATTAGAAAAACTTTCGGGATTAAGTGCCGACGAAGCAAAGGCGCAATTAATAGAAAGCGTTAAGGCAGAAGCAAAAACAGATGCCATGGCATTTATTAAAGATACAATGGATGAGGCTAAAATTAACGCTAATAAAGAAGCTAAAAAAATCATCATTCAATCTATACAACGTTTAGCAACAGAAACTGCTATTGAAAATTCGGTAACTGTTTTTCATATAGAAAATGATGAAATGAAAGGTCGTATTATTGGTCGAGAAGGTCGTAATATTAGAGCTTTAGAAGCTGCAACTGGTGTAGAGGTTATTGTTGATGATACACCAGATGCTATTACGTTATCATGTTTTGATTCTATTCGTCGCGAAATTTGTCGTTTATCATTGCATCAATTAGTAACAGATGGAAGAATACATCCTGCTCGAATTGAGGAGGTTGTTGAGAAAACTAAAAAAATGATTGATGATGAGATTGTTGAAACAGGCAAACGTACGTGTATTGATTTAGGAATTCACGGCCTGCACCCCGAATTAATAAGAATGGTAGGTCGAATGAAATACCGCTCATCTTACGGTCAAAATTTATTACAACACAGCCGCGAGGTTGCAAATTTATGTGCAATTATGGCAAGCGAAATGGGCTTAAACCCTAAGGTTGCAAAACGCGCTGGTTTACTGCACGATATTGGTAAAGTACCAGATGATGAACCTGAATTTCCGCATGCAATTTTAGGTATGAAGTTAGCCGAAAAATATAAAGAAAAACCTGAAGTATGTAATGCCATTGGTGCCCATCACGATGAGGTTGAAATGCTAACAATGTATGCGCCAATTATACAAGTTTGTGATGCCATTAGTGGTGCCCGACCAGGAGCTCGCAGAGAAGTTGCAGAACAATACATTAAGCGATTAAAAGATTTAGAAGCATTGGCATTAGCTTATGATGGTGTTGAAAAAACTTATGCAATACAAGCTGGTCGCGAAGTTCGTGTACTGGTATCGGCCGATAAGATTGATGATAAACAAAGTGAACAACTAGCATTTGATATATCTCAAAAAATACAAACCGAAATGACTTATCCTGGCCAAGTAAAAGTAACTGTAATACGTGAGGTAAGAGCAACTGCCTACGCAAAATAATTTTAAATTGGTATAATAATAAAACGCCTATTAGTATTAAAAACTAATAGGCGTTTTTAGTTACAGCCATAAAAAATTTAAAGTGAATTAAATTACTTGTTTAAAAAAAATCTTAAATAACTTAACAAAGCTTTATTAAAAAATAATAGATGAAATTTAATTTAAACTTTACTCCTATTCCATCAGTAAATAAGTTAAACTATACTAATAACATTATGTTTTTAGGTTCTTGTTTTTCGCAAAACATTGGGGGTAAATTAACCGAACATAAATTTAACACAAGCATTAACCCATTTGGCAACATTTTTAACCCCATAAATATTGCCGAATTTTTAAATAATGTTATTGAAAAAAAAGAATTTACCGATGCTGATGTTTTTGAAAAAGAAAGTAAATGGTATTGTTACCAAGCGCATTCGCTACTAACCTTTACACAAAAAAACGACCTGTTAAACTGTTTAAACACGGTAATTAATGAATGGCATTTAAAATTAAAACAAACACATTACTTGTTTTTAACCTTTGGCACAGCTTATTATTACACATTAAATAACAATAATTTAATAGTTGCCAATTGCCATAAACTACCTGCAAATTTATTTACAAAATCAATTGTTGATGTAAACACAACAATTAATATTTATAATAATTTGTTTACTAAATTATTAAAGTTTAATTCAAATATTAAAGTTGTAATAACCGTTTCGCCAGTTAAACATTTAAAAGATGGTGTTGCCGAAAACGTATTAAGTAAATCAACTTTAATTTATTTAACTCATCAATTAATTAATAAAAATAAGCAATGCTCTTATTTTCCATCGTTCGAAATTGTTACCGAAGATTTAAGAGATTACCGTTTTTATAAAGAAGATTTAGCTCACCCAAATGAACAGGCCGTAAATTATGTATGGCAAAAATTTAAGCAAATGTACTTTGATGAAAATACCATAGAAACCATTGATTTAATAAACGATGTGCTAACTGCAAGCAAGCACAAGCCATTTAATAGTGAAAGTGATGAATTCAAAAAATTTAAACTAACCTATTTTAATAAATGTAATAACATAATTTTAAAAAATAAAAACGTAAATTTAGATAACGAACTTATTTATTTTAGCACATAAAATTATGCAAAACATTAAACATTTATTTTTTGATTTTGATAACACCCTATGGGATTTTGAAGCAAACTCAGAAGAGGCTTTAAGTGAGTTATTTTATAAATACGAAATCGAAAAAAAATGTAAGGTTTCTTTTTTAGATTTTTTAATCACTTACAAAGAAATTAATCATAATTTATGGCATTTATATAGCACCAACAAAGCCACTAAAGAAGAGATTCGGTTTGAACGCTTTAATAACGTGTTTAAATTTTATAATTACGAGAATAATGACTTGGCTGAAATTTGGGATGAAGAATACTTAACCATTTCGCCATTTAAAACTAAGTTGGTAACTGGTGCTATTGAAATTTTAGAATACCTAAAGCCTAAATACCAACTACACATTATTACCAATGGGTTTAAAGAGGTACAAGAAACTAAACTAATAAATTGCGATTTAAAAAAATATTTTAACCAAATAATTATTTCCGAAATTTATGGCTTTAACAAGCCCGATATAAATATTTTTAAAATGGCCGAAATATTAGCCGAAACAAACCATACAGAGTGCGCAATGATTGGCGATAATTTTGACACCGATATTACAGGCGCCATTAATGCTAACTGGAAAAGCTTTTATTTATCGGCAACAAATTCAAAAATTGGACTTGATTATATTTCAATTAAACAACTGCTTGATTTAAAAAAATGGCTGTAAAAAAATCTAAATAACATAAATTAAGAAATTAGTTAATTAGACTAGTTCATATTTTTTTACCTTCACTACATTAATTATAATCAATAAAAAAATGGGCAAACTAATAATAGTATTGTTATTAATTTATAACATAACACTTTTTTCTCAAACACCAACAGCACCAGTTAATTGGCAAGTTACTTATAATGAAACATCTAGTAACCTAGGCGAATTAATTTATACTGCTAGTATTGATGATAAGTGGCATATTTATTCTCAAAAATTAACAGATGCTGGTCCTATACCAACATCGTTTATAATTAATACAGATACTTTAAATTTTAAATTAATAGGGATTGTTGAAGAGGAAAATGCACACGAAGAATACGTTACCGCTTTTGATGCTAAAGTTTTTGTATTTGAAAAGCAAGCCGTTTTTAAACAAAAAATAAAACGATTGTCTAAAAAAGCATTCGTTATAAAAACATCTTTAGAATATATGTGCTGTAATGATAGTAAATGTTTGCCACCAAAAACATTGGAATTTACAATTGAAATTCCTGAAAAAATTATTTTAAAAAGTAAATTATAATTATTAAAAAATTGAGATGAAAAAAATAGCATTACTTCTTTTACTTATCACATCAACCACATTTATTTTAACTGCGCAAGAAACACCTGTGCACTGGAAATTTTCGGTAAAAAAAATATCAAACTGCGAATACGATTTACAATTTAATGCAATCATTGATGAGCCTTGGCATTTATACTCATTAAATAAAGCTGGCGAAGATGGACCGAATAATACCGTATTTAATTTTACAAAATTAGCTGATTATGATTTAGTTGGTAAACCTTCGCAATCTAAACCAATAGTTGAGTTTGATAAAATGTATGAAATGAATATTGAATCATTTAAACATACTGCAACATTTACACAACGTATAAAATTAAAAACAAACAAACAAATAAGTATAAAAGGCAAATACGAATTTCAGGCTTGCACCGAAGAGAAGTGTATTTTTCCGCCGGCCGATGAATTTGAATTTAATTTAATAGGTACAACCGAATGCATAACAATTACAACTAGTACTACATCTACTACTAACACAATAGCACCTATATTAAGTTCAGCTACAACTACTCTAAATAATGGCACAAAAAGTAATTTAATTACAGACACAAACGTCTTTATCAATACTAAAACAAATTATAATTCGGCAACAATAACTGAGCAAACTACTAAAGAACCTGTTATTGAAACAAAATCGTTTTGGGTAATTTTTTTAGCTGGCTTAATTGGTGGTTTTGCAGCATTGTTAACGCCTTGTGTATTTCCCATGATACCAATGAATGTTAGTTTTTTTACAAAGCAAAGTAAATCTAAATCTCAAGGTATTAAAAATGCATTGCTTTATGTGGTATCAATTATTGTACTGTATGTTGGTTTAGGCTTGGGTGTAACACTTATTTTTGGAGCAGGTGCATTACATTCCCTATCAACAAATGTTTGGTTTAATTTAGCCTTTTTTGTACTGCTATTAATTTTTGCCATGTCGTTTTTAGGAGCATTCGAAATAACATTACCTAGTTCGTTTATCAATAAAATTGATGCAAAAGCCGATAAGGGTGGCTATTTGGGTATCTTTTTTATGGCGTTTACGTTAGCTTTGGTTTCTTTTTCTTGCACGGGTCCAATAATTGGTACGTTGTTAGTTGAGGCTTCATCTACAGGAAATATTGCGGGCCCATTTTGGGGAATGTTTGGTTTTGCTTTAGCGCTTGCATTGCCATTTGGTGTGTTTGCTGCTTTTCCTGGTTGGTTAAATTCGTTACCACAATCGGGCGGCTGGTTAAATGCCGTAAAAGTTACATTGGGGTTTTTAGAATTAGCCCTAGCTTTAAAATTTGCATCAAATGCCGATTTAGTTTATCAAGCAGGAATATTAACACGCGAAGTATTTATTACAATATGGATTGTTATTTTTTTAATGCTATCTCTTTATTTAATAGGTGTATTTAAAACATCGCACGATAGTGATTTAAAAACAATATCAGTTGGACGCATATTTGTTGCATCTGCATCGTTTTTTGTAACTATTTATTTAATACCAGGTTTGTGGGGAGCGCCTTTAAAATTATTTAGTGGCATACTTCCACCGTTAGAATATTCTGAATCGCCACACGGTTTTGGAGCACCGACTGTTGATAGTAATTTGCAAACTACATTACCACAAGATGCAGAATTTGGAAAATTTATGGAGGTAAATAAAAATGGAATTATACATTTTAAAAATGATTATGAACATGCATTAGCCTACGCAAAAAAAGTAGGTAAGCCTTTGTTAATTGATTTTACTGGGCACGCGTGTGCTAACTGCCGCAAAACAGAAGATTATGTGTGGCCAAATGCTGAGGTTACTAAACGCTTAAATAACAATGTTGTTTTGGTATCATTGTATGTTGATGACAAGCGTGCTTTAAATGTTAAAGATTATTTAACTGTGCAATGGTATGGTAAAGAGCGCCAAATTACCGACATTGGCGATAAATATAAATACATGCAAGAAACACTTTATAAACAAAGTACACAACCTTTGTATGTTTTGGTTGATGGTAACGAAAAAGTAATTAGCCCAATTAGAGGTTAT
Organism: Bacteroidota bacterium; assembly: GCA_043718985.1. GTDB lineage: Bacteria > Bacteroidota > Bacteroidia > B-17B0 > Aurantibacillaceae > UBA4416. Next base: position 12,719 of record JAYSUQ010000235.1, read on the forward strand.
AACCCAAACATTACCGAATACATTAAATGGTTAGATGACGGAGTAGCAAATTATAAAAAGTAACATTTGTGTTTTTTAAAAACTAATTGTTTATGCTTTTTTTACGTATTTATTTAATAACACAATTGTTTGTTCGTTAATTTTACCTTCAATTTGCTCGGTATTATCGTGCACTAATTTAATACGTTTAACAACAGTGCCTTTTGATGCAGTAAAATTTGTACCCTTTACGTTAAGTGCTTGTGTAAGCACAACCGTATCTCCATTTTCTAAAAAATTTCCAAAAGCATCTTTATGTACTGTGGCAATTTCAAAAGCACTTAAAGCCCATTGTTGCACATCCTCATCAATATCAACCGAACTTAATAAGTTACTTGCCCAATCTTCTTGTTTGTAATTTTGCAAAATTCGGTAGCTTAACGCTTGCACACTAGGCTCTACACTCCAAATACTACCTTCGGTGCAACGCCAATAAAAACTATCTTCTTTGCTATCTATAAGTAATAAACATTTAGCGCATAAAGCAACTTGGTTGTTAATTGTATCGTCATTTTTTGGACTAACCGTGTAATCTTCCGTTGCTGTTTCGGTATTACACAATTCGCATAACTCTTGGTTTCGTTGCTTTAATAAGGAATTTATTGGCATTGAATTTTATTTTTAATGTTTACTTAAATTTTACTTAGCTGCAATTGCCATTTCCATGCACTTAGCATCATATCATCTAAATTAAAATTACACTTCCAATTTAATTGTTGTTGTGCAAAATTATTATTTGCATATATAGCAATCACATCACCATCTCTACGAGGGCCAATGTTATAAATTAACGATTGATTAGCCACTTTTTCAAAAGATGAAATTGCCTCAAAAACACTTACACCATTGCCCGTACCTAAATTAAATGTAGATGTTGATTGCAGTTGTTTATTATCAATTAAATAATTTAATGCTTTAACGTGTGCGTTTGCAATGTCCGTAACGTGTATGTAATCTCGTATGCAAGATCCGTCACGTGTATCATAATCGTTTCCAAAAACTGTTAGCGGTGGCAAAATACCAGCTGCACTTTGCGTAATAAACGGCACTAAGTTACTGGGCTTATCTTTTGATAGTTCTCCGTTTAAACCACTCATATGTGCGCCAACAGGATTAAAATAACGTAATAAAACAGATTTAAATTTAGGGTAACTTTTTGTAAAATTAGTAACTACATCTTCTCCAATTTGCTTGGTGTGTGCATACGGCGATTCGGCAATACTAAACGGTGTTTGCTCGGTAACAGGTAATTTTGCTACGTTACCATAAACTGAACACGACGAAGAAAATATAAAATTATGAATATTAAATTGCTCGCACACTTTTAAAATATTTACAAGTGATTGTAAGTTATTGTGATAATAAGTTAAAGGATTGCTTACCGATTCGCCAACAGCTTTAAATGCAGCAAAGTGTATAATACCAACAGGATTTTCTATTTGCTGTATAACGTTTTGTAACTGTAGTAAATCACAAATATCAACTTCGTAATTTTTAATATCAACAGTTGTAATTTGTTTAATTCTATCAAATGTTTTTGCGGTTGAGTTCGAAAAATTATCAATAGATACAATGTTATAATTTGTATTTACTAACAATTCGATTATTGTGTGCGAGCCTATGTAGCCTGCACCACCAGTAACAATTATGGTTTGCATGGGTTAGTTATTTTATGGTAAATAAATGAGTATCTTTTTATAGCCTCATCTGTATCAAAATATGTTAAAGCTAAGTTGCGGTAATTAATAGGGTTGGATAATGCGTTTAAATAATCATCGCAAGCTTTTAGGTAATCGTTAGGCGTAAAGTTATTAATTAAAATGCCTCCTTTATGTTGGTTAAAATAAATATCATTATCGCCAATACCTGCATTTGTTATTATTGGCAAATTCATAGCCCAGCACTCAGCCATTTTGGTGGGCGACGATGCAATTTTAGAATAAGCTGGTTTTATAAAAAAAATAGCAGCTTTTGCTAAACTTAAATACTGCGGCATTTGATTGTAATTTGCCGATGCTATTTGTATAATTGATTTCTCGGCATCGTTGTACCGATTAAGTATGTGTTTTATTTCGGCAACGTCTTTAGTTAAAATTAATAATTTTATGTTTGGTATTTTTTGTTTCCAAATTAACACACAATCAATCATCTCTTTAGTAAAATACCAAGTGCCAATAGAGCCCGAATAAATTAATAAATGATCGTTTGGAGTAATTGTAATTATAGATTCAAATGAGGTTGTAACGTGTTTAAATAAATTGGTGTTAGTACAACAAGGTATTATAGTTGTTTTTGTTGGTAAATTTAAACCGCTATGGTTTTTTGTTAATTCGGTTAAACCTGCTTGCGTTAATGATACAATGGCATTTGAATGTTTTAAAAATTGTAACTCCTTACGTTTAAAATAATAATAAAAAGCATGTTGCAATATGTTTTTCTTTTTCCAAATACCACCATCAATACGTTCGTCAGCCCAAAAGCCTCTCATATCAAACAAAAAAGGGATGTTATGTTGGCGTTTAAATTTTAAACCAATTAACGAGGCTAAATAACTACGGCAATGTATTAACTCAATTTGTTTTGCTTTAACAATTTGTTTTGCTTTTAATTCAAGTTGTTTGATGTAGTTAAATCGCGATAAAAAACTACCCGTTTCGTTATAAATAATATAATCCCAAGTAATTGGTAAATTATTTATTTGTTTAATAATGTTTTGTTTTTCTTTATCTAAACGGGTTTGTTTTTCGCACGATAATATATTTATGGCATAACCATTTTTGGCAACACCTATTAAATAGGGTAATATTTGCGATTGCCCTAAAGGGTCGCTTAAGCCATCAAATGTTATGTAAATGGTGTTTTTAATAAAGGTAGTTTAAACCATAAATTTACTATAAAACTCCTTAATTAACGCACGCAACAATAAATAAAAAAAGCTACCTAATATTAAGGTAGCTTTTTATTTAATTGTAATAATTAAAAAATTATTTAACAATAACAATTTTTTTAGTTGATACAGATTTGCCAGAATGCATACGTACAAAATAAGTACCTGCATTTACATCGGCTAAGTTTAATTTAATTTTTAAATCATCAGTATTTTTGTTTGTTAACACTACGTTTCCTAAAACATCTAACACTTCAATTTTGCTAACCTCTAAAGCATTTTTATTTTCAATATAAACAACGCCATTGTTACTTGGCACTGGGTACACATTAAAATTACTATTTAAGTTAAAGTTAACTTTTGCTATGCCAGTTGCTAATGCCGCCGAACCGTTAAAAATAACCGAATCTACACGAAACGAACCAGCTGTTGATTCAGCATTCCAAGCATAAAACCGAACATTTAATGGCGCTGTAAAGCTTGTAAAAGCTGAGCTTACAAACATTGCCATGCTACCTGTGTAAGTGTTAGAATTATCACTAACAAAGAAAAACTCGTTAGTGTTAACTACCGATATGTTTGTGTTTGTACTCATTGCATCTAAATTAGTTGCATAGGCATTAATACTTGTTCTTACCGAAAACTGACGAGGACCTGTAGATGAACGACGAGTTGTAAAACTCATATCGGTTAATGTAACTTCATAATTAGCCATTGGTGTAATTGCTACATCATAATATTTTGCAACATCAATTGCGCCTGTGTAACTTGAAACTGTGTTTACCGAGTTTGTTGCACCTGCGCCCCAAGTATCGTAAGTAAAACTTCCGTTAGATGTAGATACTGTGCCAACACCAACTGCCGAAAAAGAACCAAATGTAACACCTGTAGCTGTTGGTGGCGTTGTAGGATCTGTAGTACCCGATACTGTTGTTGTAGCAGCAAAATTATATTTTGCCGAAAACGATTGTGCATTTGCAAAAAGTGCAGTAGCAACTAATGTAATTGAAAGTAATTGTTTAATCATATTAATTTTTTTTAAGATTTAAGTAAAAATACTGAAAAAAAACGATTTTTGGTTTAAGAAATTACTACTAATTTCTTCATCGATTTTAACTTTGTTAGCATGGAGAATTAATCACGGAGAAGAAATAAAAAAATAAAAAAAACTTTTGGCATTTAAAAAAAGAACATAAAAGTGCAGAAAAAATCATTTTTCTACACTTTTTTTGTGACTCTGGTAGGAATCGAACCTACATCAAATGTTTAGGAAACATCTATTCTATCCATTGAACTACAGTGCCAGTTTTACAAATATATTATTTTATTTAAAACTCAATAACAACAATCATTAATAAACATGTTGGCCACCATTTATACTATAATTAGCGCCAGTAATAAAGCTTGTTTCTTCGCTCGCTAAAAAACTTACTAAATGTGCTACTTCGTGCGTGCCACCTAAGCGGCCCATTGGTACTTGTGCTACAATTTGGGTTAATACTTTTTCGGGAACTGCCATTACCATATCGGTACCTATGTAACCTGGCGAAATGGTGTTTACTGTAATGCCATGCTTGGCAACTTCCATTGCTAAACTTTTAGTAAATCCGTGCATTCCTGCTTTGGCGGCACTATAGTTTGTTTGTCCAAATTGCCCACGTTGCCCGTTTACTGATGATATATTTATAATGCGTCCAAATTTTCGTTCCATCATTCCATTAATAACATGGCGAGTACAATTAAACACACTATTTAAATTAGTATTAATAACAGCGTGCCAATCTTCGGGTGTCATATTAATTAACCTGCCGTCGCGCGTAATACCAGCATTATTAACTAAGGTATCAATCGTACCAATCTTCGTTTCAATTTCTTTAATCATTCTTCCAGCGTCTTCATACGAGCTTACATCGCCTCTAAATAAATCAATATGAAAACCTTCATCGTTCATTTCTCGAGTCCATTTTTCAGCTTTTTCTGGAGTAATATAATTACCAACAACTTTAAATCCTTCTTTTAATAATTTTTTACACATAGCGGTTCCTAATCCGCCTGTAGCGCCTGTTACTAATACTGTACGGTTGTTTAATTTTTCCATAACTTTAATTTTTTGTGTAATTTGAAAGTACTAAATTTAAAATAAATACGTGCATTAGTTATTGTTTTAAACTTAAAAAGGCTGTTATAATAATACAACAGCCTTTTTATAGTTTAAGTTTAGATATTAATTATTGATACTAATTTTTTTATCTAACTCTTCAATATATGCTTTAAAGCGTTTATCCGTTTCAATTAAGTTATTTACTGTACGGCAAGCGTGTAAAACGGTTGCGTGGTCTTTTCCCCCGCAATGCATACCAATTGTTGCTAACGAAGATTTTGTCATTGCTTTAGCGAAAAACATTGCTATTTGACGAGCTTGAACAACTTCACGTTTACGCGTTTTAGATTTCATTAAATCGATGTTTAAATCAAAATAATCGCAAACTACTTTTTGTATATAATCAATAGATACTTCGCGAGCAGTTGACTTAACAAATTTGTCAATCATTTGTTTAGCTAACTCTAAAGTAATTACTTTTTTGTTTAAGCTAGATTGAGCCAATAATGAAATTAAGGCACCTTCTAATTCGCGTACGTTTGAAGTAATGCTGTATGCTAAATATTCGCACACTTCTTTTGGCAACTGAATGCCTTCGTTGTAAACTTTTTTCTCTAAAATAGCAATGCGTGTTTCTAAACCTGGCGTTTGTAAATCTGCGCTCAATCCCCATTTAAAACGAGATAACAAACGTTGCTCAATTCCTTGCATTTCTACAGGCGCTCTATCTGCTGTTAAAATAATTTGCTTGCCTAATTGGTGCAAGTGATTAAAGATGTGAAAAAACACATCTTGAGTTTTTTCTTTCCCTGCCAAATACTGAATATCATCAATAATTAACACATCAATCATTTGATAAAAATGAACAAAATCGTTTTGATTGTTGTTTTTAATTGAGTCGATAAATTGAGAAATAAATTTTTCAGACTGAACATAAAGTACAGTTTTGTTAGGGAAATTCTTTTTAATATCAATACCAATAGCTTGTGCTAAGTGTGTTTTACCTAAACCAACACCGCCATATAATAATAATGGGTTAAAGGCAGTACCTCCTGGTTTTTGAGAAACAGCATAACCAGCACTTCGTGCCAAGCGATTACAATCTCCTTCAACAAAATTATCAAAACTATAGTTAGGATTTAATTGCGATTCGACAGATACTTTTTTAAGCCCTGGTATAATAAATGGGTTACGAATTGTAGCGCCATCTATTGGCATATTAACAGGGAAATTTTTTAAATTAGTGTTAATGTTTGGCACCTTAAGCAAAACTGCTTTTTCAGATTTACCTGTTCCGTTATCTACAACTATGCTGTATTCAATTCTTCCTTCTGCACCTAACTCTTTACGAATTACTTTTTTAAGAATGGTAATATAGTTTTCTTCTAACCATTCGTAAAAAAATTGTGATGGTACTTGAATGTTTAAAATATCATCCTGCAACTTAATTGCTTTAATTGGTTCGAACCAAGTAGCAAAATTTTGAGGGCTAACATTATCTTGAATTACTTTGAGACAATTTTTCCAAACGCTTTCTGCTGTTTTTTCCTTCATGATTATAAAAAAGTTTTAAAGTATTATATGTTTATTGTTATTAACAAGTTCGAGTTTGTAAATATATAGGGATTATTTAATCTCGCAAGAAAAAAAGCAATAAATAGTTTAAAAAAAGTTTGGGTTCGCGCTTGTTTTTTAACTATTTTATATTACCTACATAAAAAAGATTTTTGGTAACTAATTTGCTTTTTTAAATTTTTCTGTTATTTGAATTATGTGTAATTTTTTTCTTATCATAATTAAAATAAACATCCAATTTACCTAACCAAATACCAGCCCAGCCAACTTGAGTTACATACACATCTTTTCCTGCTCTGTTAGCTAATTTTATAGGATGTTCTAAAAAAGTATGCGAATGACCTCCAATAATTAAATCAATATTTTCGGTTTGAGGAGCCATACTCATATCACTTATTTTTTTATCATCTTTAAATCCTAAATGAGACAAGGCAATTACATAATCGCAACCTAAATCTAATTTTAATAATTTTGCAGTTGCATTTGCAATGGGCACAGGGTTTTGCCAAACAGTATCTTTGTACATTTTTTTATCAACCAAGCCCTCTAACTCAACTCCATAACCTAATACGCCTATTTTAATGCCTTGTTTTTCGAAAATTTTATAAGGTATTATTTTGCCATTTAAACTGGTGTTATCAAAATTATAGTTACAATTAATAAAACTAAAATTGGCATGTGGCATTTGTTTAGTAATGTTATCAATTCCTAAATCAAAATCGTGGTTTCCAATTGTAGTGGCATCGTATTTCATTAAACTCATTAATTTATACTCCAATTCGCCTTGGTATAAATTAAAATAAGGTGTGCCCTGAAATATATCACCTGCATCTAACAATAAAATATTTTCATTCTCTTTTTTTAATTCGTCAACCAATGCGGCGCGTTGCGCAAAACCGCCTTGGTTAGCGTATTTAGGGTCGTTTGATGGGAATGCCTCTATGCGACTATGAATATCGTTTGTGTATAATATTGTTAACCGCGATATATCTTTTTTTAATAACGCTTGGTTTGATAAGGCAGGTAACCCAGCTAAAACAGCTGTTGTGCCCACAAAATATTTTAAAAAATCTCTTCTATTTTGATATTGAAATTCGCCCATCTAAAATTGGTTTTAATGTTTTGTTTTGTTTAGTAATTGCAATGCAATAATTAATTACAACATCTCGTAAAAAAATTGTTAATGGTTTTCGTTCAATAGCATTTTTAAAAAACGAATAATTATCGCCACCATTTGCTAAATAATCTGATGTTACAACCCAATAATCTTTTTTATCATTAAAAGGTTTACCGTTAACGGTAACGTTACTAAATTTTGTTCCGTTTAATTCCATCGTCATTCCACCTATTGGTATACCACCTTTTTCGGCAATTTTATAACACATATCTTTAAATTGTGAGCCGCTTAATTTTAGTAATACCACTTCATTATCAAATGGCATTAATTCAAAAATATTGCCTACAGTAATATTTCCTTTTGGTAACGAGTTTCGTAAACCTCCTTTATTAAAAACAGCCACATTAACATTTGCCGAATCTTTACCTAATATTTTTTTAGTTTCGTAAATTACTGCATCACAAAAAAAATTCCCTAATGTGCTTTCTCCATCTGCTTTAACAAAAGCGCCATCTGCTGTAGCTAATACTTTAAACATTTGCCCATCATGTTTAGTTTTGTATGGCTTAAGTAACGATGTTATTACGCTATCCGATTTTGATTGATTGGTAATTGCATAATGCGATTCGGTAAAATGCGATACACTTGTTTTTTTTGAACAAGCAATTAAAAAAATGAGCGTAAAAAAATATATGTAAGTTTTAATTATTTGCATACTTAATTGTTTTATTTTTAGGAAATACAAGATACAACAAATATGATAAAATCGGAAACGATAATTAGAGTAAGGTATGCAGAAACCGACCAAATGGGTTATGTTTATTATGGCGTGTATGCTCAATACTACGAGGTTGGAAGGGTTGAGGCCATGCGCACTTTAGGATTTAGTTATAAACAAATGGAAGAGCGTGGCATTTTAATGCCCGTTATTAACTTAACGGTTAATTATAAAAAACCTGCATTGTATGATGATGAGATACGAGTTGTAACAACTATAACTGAATTACCAACTTTACGTATTACATTTAACTACGAATGCTTTAACCAAAAAAATGAATTACTAAATACAGGCGCTGTAACGCTTGTTTTTATTGATAAAATAAAAAACAAACCAACACTACCGCCGCAATGGTTTATGAATGCATTAGTTGAAAAATTTAAAGCATAAATTTTTTATAATAAAATTTACAAGCCTAAAATAAAGCGTAATTTTGTAAACTACCATGTTGTTAAAAAAAGATATACGAGCATTAAGTGAAACCGAAATTATTGAGGTTTTAAAACAAAAGGGCGAAGCAAGCTTTAGAGCCAAACAAATTTATGAATGGTTGTGGCAAAAAACTGCACATAGTTTTGATGATATGAGTAACCTATCAAAATCTTTACGCGATTGGTTAAACAATAACTTTGTTATAAATGCAGTTACCATCAGCGATATGCAAGTTAGCACCGATCGCACAATTAAATGTGCTATTAAATTATTTGATAACAACGTAGTAGAAAGTGTATTAATACCTACAAAAACAAGAATGACTGCTTGTATATCATCTCAAGTTGGTTGTAGTTTAACATGTAAGTTTTGCGCTACAGGTAAATTAAAACGACTACGAAATTTAAATGCCGATGAAATTTACGATCAGGTTGCGTTAGTTAAAAATTTAGCCGAAACAAAATACAACCAACCACTTACTAACATAGTATATATGGGTATGGGCGAACCATTATTAAATTACGCAGAAATGATGCGTTCAATTGATAGAATAACATCGCCTAACGGTTTAGGAATGAGCCCAAGCAGAATAACCGTTAGTACTGCGGGTATTGCAAAAATGATTATGAAATTAGGCGATGATAATGTTAAATTTAATTTAGCCGTATCATTACACGCAGCTAATGATGAGAAACGAAATCACATTATGCCAATTAACGAAACTAATACTTTAGATAACTTAGAAGAGGCCTTAAACTATTTTTACGAAAAAACTGGTTCGCGTGTAACATTTGAATACATTGTGTTTAAAGACTTTAACGACACCTTACAAGACGCAAAAGAGTTAGCCGATTTTTGTAAAAAAACAACAGCAAAAGTAAATATTATTGAATACAATACGATTGACGATAGTGAGTTTAAACAAACGCTACCCGAGCGTTTAGATGCGTTTACAAATTTATTAGAAAAAAATGGAGTTATTGTAAACGTTCGACGTAGTCGTGGCAAGGATATTGACGCGGCTTGTGGGCAATTAGTAAATAAAAACAAAACAGCTAATCCTGTTTTTAAATAAATTATTTTTTGAAAAATTTTTTAAAGCAACATAAAATAGTTACCGAATGGCTTAAAGCGATTGCTATTACATTTGTTATTGTTTTAGGATTAAGAGGTTGTTGTTTTGAAATAACAACCGTTAGTTCACCATCTATGGAAAACACCCTATTAACAGGTGATTATTTATTAATAAACAAAATTTCATGCGGCGCTCGTTTACCTCAAACCTTATTAAGTATTCCTTTCGTAAATCAAAAATGGTTTTCAACAGCACTAAACTTACCTTATTTTAGATTATTTGGAAACCCAAACGTTAATCGAAACGATGTGGTTGTATTTAATTTTCCGTTAGAGGATGATTTTCCTACTGATCATAAAACCTATTTTGTAAAACGCTGTGTGGCATTGCCTGGCGACTCCTTAAAAATTATTGATGGCTTAGTTTATATAAATAATAAACAACAAGATAACCTAAATGATTTAAAATTTAATTACCATTTAAAATCAAATATAATTTTAGATTCGATATTTTTATCAAAATATAATTTAACCGAAGGAGGTAAAATATCCGATAATAATGATTACTCATATAGCATAACAATAGCGATTGCCGACTCATTAAAAACTAAAACATTTATAACAGAAATTAAAAAAAATAACGAAAAAAAAGAAATGTGGGATGAATATGTGTTTCCTTTTAACGAACATTATAAGTGGAATGTTGATAATTATGGCTCTGTAAAAATACCAGCCAAGGGAGATACACTAATTTTAGATTCACTTAATTTTTGCTTTTACTCTCGTATTATTTCTGTTTACGAAAACAATGAATTAAAACTAAATAACGATTCGGTTACAATAAATGGTGTATTAACTAACACATACATTATTAAACAAAATTATTATTTTATGCTGGGAGATAACAGACATAACTCACAAGATAGCCGCCATTGGGGTTTTTTACCCGAAAGTCATATTATTGGAAAGGCCTCTCGTATTGTTTTTTCAAAAAACACGTTAAGAAATAACACTATTCGTTGGCATCGATTATTTAGTAAAATAAATTAATGCAATGAGTAATTCTGTTTTATTATCAACCGCCTATTTACCAAATTTAAATTATTTAAAACACGTAGTTACAGGCAATACCGTTTTTATAGAAAGGCACGAACACTTTATTAAACAAACCTATCGTAACCGTTGCGAATTATTAACATCAAACGGAAAAATAACACTATCAATACCATTAATAAAACAAAGCGATAAAGAATTAATTGGTGAGAAAAAAATTTCGTATACTGAAAATTGGCAGCATCAACATTGGCAAACAATTACAAGCGCTTATAAAAACTCACCATATTTTGAATATTTTGAAGATGAATTAATTTACTTTTATAAAAACAAATTTGATAGTTTGTTTGATTATAACTATCAGTTATTAAACTGCATTTTAAAAATATTACGTATTCAAAAAGAAATAGAATTTACACAACAATTTAATTTACAAACTGAAGGTGTAATTGATTTAAGAAATATTACGTTATTAAAAAATACGGCAAATTTTAGTACTAAGCCCTACTATCAAGTTTTTGCTAGTACACAACAATTTAATCAAAATTTAAGTTGCCTTGATGCCATTTTTAATATTGGATTAAAAACACTTGATTTATTTTAGTGCCTCTTTAGCATATTAAATTATACCACTTTTATAAATTACACTAAACAGCAAACAAAAAGCCGAATAAATTTATTCGGCTTTTTGTTATAAAATTTAGATTTTAAACTTAACGTAACGTTATGTTGTAAGTATTGCCATTTATAGTAACCGTTGCTTGATCGTCGCAGGTACCATTACCAAAATCAATGGTGCGTGTTGCTTTTCCTGATGGAGTGTGGGTAATAACACCCGATACAAAATGTTTGCGATTAGCTGAGCAAGTCATATCTTTAATTAAAGCTGTAGTAATAATAGATGTAAACGCATTACCATTAGCGGTTGCGCCACTTGCGTTACCGGTAACAGAGTACTTATCATCTAACCAATTAAACGGTGTAGCCTCGCCCAACAGCCACTCGCGCTGGCGTGTGCTTTGCCACATTATTGTGCCAGCACCATTTGCTTTTATAACTTGTATGTTAGCATAAATACTATACACTAAATGATTAGCAGCATTGTGCCCATTGTTTGTTATTGTTTTTGTGCCAGTAATTTGATTATCATTAACAAAATAATTTACTGGCGTAATTGTTTTAACACTGCCCGAATCGCGATAATGCCCCGTAAATGTAATTATTAAACTACCTCTTCTGTTTCTGCCATCACTACAAGTGCAATTAGTTGTGCCAAAATTTACAGTTATTGTGCGAGATGGTGCGGCCGATGAATCTAAAGTTACAGTTGCACATAACGATGCTAACAAACCATTTGATTGAGCTAATTTAAAACTCGATAATGAACTGTTAGTCCCAGCTTCATCAGCAATATTTGTTAAATCGTTTACGGTTGATGAAGCAAAAGATTGGTCGGCTGCTGCCTCTGTATCAGTATCTTTTTCTTCAGGCTCATTTTTTTTATCTTTTTTACAAGACGATGTTATTGTTGTAAATGCAATTGCTACAATTGCTACTACTAATTTTAATTTTTGAGTTTTCATAATTGAGTTATTTAATTTGTGTTAGTTGTAGGTAAGACTAACTAATTTAAAAAAGGTTTAATGTAATTAAAAAAATAAATTAATATAAATCGGTAGTTTCAATTAAATCTTGCACATCATTATCTGTTATGTTTTTAATTTTATTTCTTAAAGTTGGTATTTGATTATTTCCTTTATTTATATTATCAACATCTTTATTAATAATATCGTGAGCATCGTATAAATTATAATTATTATACATTGATTTTGATTTGCCAATTTTAAACACTAACCCAATATTAATAAATACCGAATTTTGAATTTTTTCTTTATAAAATGATTTATAGTTTCTGTTGTTGTTTTTATTAAAAGACTCTGAGTAAAAACCAATAAAATTTTGTGTTGTTAGGCCTGCGCTTACATAAAAATTAAAATTATTTGTAGGCAATACATCTGCCCTTAAGCCGCTTAAAAACTCATAGCGTCCAAAATTTATTTTTTTATCGGCATTTAAATAATACAAGGTATCGGTATTAGCCATTGTGTATAAACCACCTTGGGGCTTTACAAATACACTAGCTTTAAAGCTACTGCCAATAGGCACATTAATACTAACATTGCGAGGAAACTGAACGCTTAAATTAACACCATTTAATTTCCCTACTCTAAACCCAATGTAGGGTAAATGTTTTTTATTTGCAAAAATATAAGTACGGGTATAACCAACTCTAAAACTAAAATATTTGTTTACAGTACAATTATAGAGTAGTGTTGTAAATAACCGTTTAGAACGAGTGTACCTAAAACCATTATCGCGGGTTGTAAAAGGAGATACTTCGGCATAAAACACACTTTTTTTTCCATTATTATATATTGCTTTTAAACCAATACTTGTTTTGCTTAAATGATGGGTTGTAATACCATTAAATTTTGGCGTTAAGCCTACATAATTAAAACCAACTAATAAATGAAAGTTAGAAATTTGAGTACTATCTTTTTTATAAATGTTTTTAGTAAAAATTGGTGTAGTTACACCAAATGCAAATTGATTAACCTGATAGCTTTTTAATTTATTAGAATAATAATTTTTCTGCATCAACGCTCTATTGCCCGTTGCATAATAATCAAGGTTAACTATTGTTTTAAAATAATGTTTAGGTTGCTTTTCAATCTTAATGGTATCTTTAGTAAAAGCACATAGCTTTGTAGTAATTAGTACAACGTAAAACACACAAAAAATATATTTAAAATAAGTCATTAGTCTGGCGAGTTCCCTTTAATATTTTTAATCAATTCTTTTTTAAAGTCGTCTTCCGCTTTGCGTAATAAAGCAACTTTTTTAATAGGCATTACTTTTTTAAATTTATCATAATATTCTTTATATAAATCAAGCTCTTTTTGTTTTGTTGTTAATTCGGCTAATAAATATAGCTCTGCGTCTTTATCTGTAACAAAATCAATAGCTGTATTGTTTTTAAATTGCTGCCTAAATGTTTTTTTTAGCAAACTCATTTTATCGTTGTATTCGTTATACAATGGCCAAAATAGCTGTGCTTCTTGGCTTGTAAAATCAACCTTTTGATTAATAAACGATACCCGTAAGGCTTCAATTTTATCGCGTTTACTAGTTGGTTGTGCTAGTGCGGCAAATGTAACTATGCAAAGCAATAGTAAATAAATATGTGTGTTTTTTGTCATTATAGTTCGTCTAAAAGTTGTTCGGTATTACTATTATCTAATAAATAAATTGTTTGTTGTAGGCTGTCAACTGGTATTTCTGCATTTATTTGTTTATCAAATGTTTTTTCATTTACTAAATCAATTAACTGCTCTTCATCAAGCGCCAAAATTGTTTTTGTTTTTAAAAGCTCTTGTTTTTGCAAACACGCTAATGTGTTACAATCTGCATTTATAATAGTTTTTTGCGATGCATTAAATAATACTATCGATAATCCTATTAATAAAAATAAACCAAAGGCTAAGGCCATTTTTTTTCCAAAAATAAAATCTAAAATAGCATCAATTGTGTTGGTTTTTATTTCGGGTGTTGCATGTATTTTTTCTTTAATTTGAGAGTGTAAATTTTCAAAGTAATTATCGGCAACTAAATAGGCATTTGTTTTTTCTAAACTATATAAGGTATTATAGTTAATTACCTCATCAATTAAATCAATTTTTTTAACAAGCTTTGTTTGCAAGTAGTTTGTGTACTCACTTTTTAAATCGTTATGCTCAACTTTTTTAATATTTTGTAAATTTTCAAACAAAAACAATTCACTAACGTTTTCCAGTTTAACCTCGCTATTTTTAAAATAATTTATAGGCGTAACAAAGTTGTTGTTTTTATTTATGGCAGCTAATAAATTAAATTCGCTTAACTCAGTATCAAATTCTAATTTAGCTTTTAACTTATTTTCAAATAAACTAAAATAATTAAAAGGCACATCAAACCCACTCTTTCTATCATCAAAAGGTAAGTTTGGTTCAGCGTCTATATTATTGTTGTTACTATTCATTTTAAGTTTGACTATTTTATATAAAAAAGGTTTAACTCTTTACTAAACATTCTTCAATTTTTTTGGCGGCAATGTGATACGATGCTTTTAATGCACCCACCGATGTTTCTAAAACTGCCGACATTTGTTCGTAAGGCATTTCGTCGTAATAACGCATGTTAAAAACAATGCGTTGTTTTTCGGGCAATGTTAATATCGCTTTTTGCAGTTTTAGTTGTATTTCATCGCCATTAAAAAAAACATCACTTTCTAATTCTTTTGATAACTGATATTCAATTGGATGAATAGAAACTGTGTTAGCGCGTTGTTTTTGTTTTAAAAACGTTAACGATTCGTTAGTTGCAATGCGATAAAGCCAAGTAAAAAGTTGCGACTCTTCTTTAAAATTTGCTAAGCCTTTCCACGTTTTAATAAATGTGTTTTGTAGCACATCATCAGTATCATCGTGGCTAATTACAATTTTGCGAATGTGCCAATATAATTTTTGCTGGTATTTTTGAATAAGATAATGCAACGACATGTTTCGCGAATTTTCATCGCGGTAAAAGGCTACTATTTCATCGTCGGTATAATGTTGCATTTAAAATTACAATTTAATCAATTTATTTACTGTTAATGTGGGCGTGCCCCTCCTATCGTCGGGTCGGGCTTTCGTTTCAATCTTTTGTTCGTGCCTCTCAAAAGGATTTGCACTACAATCCCTCACGCAAACCACCATTATAAATTAGACTATTAAAAAGCCCAAAAGTTTAATATGAAGTTGAAACTATTTAAAAAAACATTTCATAAAAAAACCCTTTGTAATTTAATACAAAGGGTTTAAAATAATTTTTTTAAAATTTAGCTCTAATTTTACGAACCTTACCACGTCTTTTACCGCCAAAAAAATGACCGTATTTACCACGATAAAAACTCGATTTACCCCTTAACACATAACTGTATGATAAGCTCATTGTTAAGTAACTATCTTTATGCGTTTTATCGCCTCTTTTTTGACCAGGCGCGTGAGATAAATACAAGCCAGTATCTTCTTTTTTATACGGGTATAACTCTAAAGAGCGGTTTGTAAATGTTTTATCGCCTAGCGTAGGATCATCAGGATAGGTACCGCTAATATCATCTAAATAATCAGTAAATGTTTTACGGTAGTTTAATTCATAACCAATACGGTGTTTTTTACTTAATGTAA
>JAYSUQ010000236.1:0-3190 GCA_043718985.1 Bacteroidota bacterium
CATAGAGCTCAGAGTTTAAAGTTCCTAAATCATTATCGCTAACCAAAAGCCCATTAATAGTCGTTGGTTTGGCTGCTTGAATTTTAGTAACACCGCTGGTATCTTGAAATGAAATATACTGACCATTAACTTTGTTGCCAAATGAAAAGCCTACAGCATCAATATTAAAACCAATATCCACTTTTTGTTTTATGGTGTATTGTAAATTAATGCTAATATTTAAAGAGTTGTGTTGAGTTGATGTAACAAAAAAGGTATCAATGTTTTCGGTATATATTTTTGAAAACAATACCTGCGGGCCAGTTTGCTTTGATGTAATTTTAGCAGGCGCTGTAACGTAATTTAAATTGTTGCCAAATTGCGATGTAAACCTTAGGCCGTATCCAATTTTAAATCGTTTTTTTTTGGTTATCGCATTAAAGTGTACCCACGATAAAGCCCCCGAAAACTGATTGCCATTGCTTGATAGTGCAACATCAAAATTATTATTGTATTTATATCCTTTTTTTATATTTAACGAATCTTGCGCAATGGCATTAAATAAGCTTACTATAAAAACGATAATTAGTGTAATTTTCATATATTTTTTAATTGTTTATTGAATGATGGTTTTTTCCTTGTATTTATAATATGTTAAAGTTACTTTAATTTAAAAAAACTACTGTCAAATAAACGACATAAGTACGGTTATTTGTAAATTAAATTGTTGTTTATAAATTTAGTTATCGTTTCGGGGTTCATGTAGCGCTCTTTATTTGCATTTGGCTTGTTGGCACCGCCCCATTTTTTTAGCTTTAATTTACACCTAACTTCAGTGCTCCAACTCAATAATTGGTAACCCAAGCCATGTTCAATACATCGTTTATCTGTATTAAATTCAAAATCATCTATTTTAGTTTTACTTAAATGCTTAAAAATTAATTTAATAAAAAATATAATCCCGTTGTTATTGTATTCGCTTATATGGCTAATTTCGTGACCAATAACACCAACCTGAGCATTAAAACTTAAATGTTTAAGTAAAATACTATCAAGTGTTTTGTTCGATTTTTCGCTTATTGTAACAATATATTTTCGTTTTTCGGGTTTCATAAAAGCGCTCCAAATAGTTGGTTTTGCAGCCAAGGGCGATAGTTTGTTTTTAACTCTAAAAATAATTATAGTGTTTTTTAATTCGGGATAAAACGCTAGTGCAGTTTTAATACAATTTTGATAATTGATGGGTATTATTTTATTGTTTAACGTAGTTGTTATTAATAAATAATGGTTGGTTGTATCGTTATAAATAATTTTTGTTGGTGTTTGCGAGTTACAAATTAAACACCAACAAACTAAACAAACTAAAATGCTAAAACGCCTCAGCAAAAACAATATATAATCCTTGCGAATCTTTTGTAAAGCCATAATCTATTCGAATATTTGTGTTTTCTTTTTTATTAATTCGTAAGCGCAAACCAACTCCATAATTGTAATGTACTTGGTTGGTTTTAAATTGGTTAATCGTATTTGCTACCTCGCCAATGCCTCCAAATAAGGCTACGCCAATGCTTTCGTAAACTGGCATTCTAAATTCATTTTGTATTATTAGCATGTTGTTATCCCTAAATCGGCCTTTATAATAACCTCTTAAAAAACGTGCACCACCAATTTCTGATAATAATTTATAGGGTATTTCGCCTTTATTAAAATTTGCGTAAATGTTTCCGTTCCAAATAATTTTATTTAATAGTGTGCAGTATTTTCTGGCATCAACTGTAAATGCAATAAATTTATAGTGATTATTAAAAATGTATTTATAATCAATATAACTCGCTTCAATATAACTGCCTTTACTTGGGTTAAGTGGGTTGTTTCGTTTATCTATAACCAACAATGGGCCAATGCCAGCCGCACAAAAACCCATGTGGCCATAAACTGGCACCATATTATCTGTATTGTTTAGTTGGCTAGTTTGATTAAAATAGTTTTGATAATTAAAAATTACGCCTAAATAACAATTTTTATAAAAGCGTTTTAAATTTTTTAAATTTATTTTAAACGCATCAAGCGATATGTTCATTTTGTTGCCATTACTAGTATTGTTGCCAATGCCAAAATAAAGTTGTGGAAACCTACTGTAATCTATTTTACCAATTAATAAATAATTGTTTTTATTTAGCCAAAGTTGGTAATCACTTTCTATTGATATTTGTTTGTTTACAGTATACGATAAATAGGTTTGCGTGTTAGATTTACGTGTAACACTATCGGCTTTGCCTATTTTAAAGTTAGAATAAAGTAAGCCACCAAATCCAAAATTAGTTTCGGGTGTATAAAAAACCGAAGGTAAAATGCCCAGTTTTAAGTTTAACGAATCGGGTGGCACAGCAAATAGTTTATTAAAAAATAATGCTATAAAAATAAACAATTTAAAAACGTTTAATAAAAATTTATCATGCCACCTATTCATAGTTAACACAAATATTACATTTTTAGAGTTAGTAATTTGTCGTTTAAACGACTAATAATAAATGGCAGGGTAATATTTGTGTTTTTTGTAATGCAGGCATTAGGTATACCAATGCGAGCACCTTTAAATTTTACTTTTTTTAAGCTAATAAATTTTACAAACACCAGTTTGCGCGCATATGTAACGTTGAATGTGCGTAAGGTATCTGTGTGCTACATTTAAAATAGTAATTGCAATTTAAACAACTTACGGATAGCCTCGCTCTTGCAAGCACTTCATATCCGCGCGAGCTGTTTTTTTACTAACTAACTAGCATACCAGCAATAATAACCAGCCAACTCACTACCTAAACACTGTTAAGTAGCCATTATAACTATTACCATCATTAGTTTTAATGATATAAAAATAAACACCTGCGCTAACATCCGTTAACGGAAAATTATTTTGATAATTGGTAGTGTTTAACAACTCATTACCCCAACGGTTATAAATAATAATGCTTGTGTTGTTTAGCAGGTTTTGTATTATAAAATAATCGTTAATGCCATCATTATTTGGGGTAATTATATTTGGTAGCGTTAATTGTTGTGCAGTATTTGTAGTGCTTATGGTAGGTGTTGGGTTGCAAAGGTTGGTATCTTTTAAGGTTACCTGCACCGTATCGTAACTTAGCACACCGCACACATCTTGTTTAATAACATATTGCTGTGTAACTGTTGGCTTTACCCATGTGCCAGCGCC
>JAYSUQ010000237.1:0-8995 GCA_043718985.1 Bacteroidota bacterium
CGTTTTCCATTTTTAGATGTTGCCGCATTTATTGTAATATCTATGTTGGGAGTGAAATTGATATTCGAGTTTTTTTATCCTGAAAATCATGCGACTTCGTCCGAAGCGCATTCAGGTATTAAAGCCTATGCATTTTCACTGTCTACAATTGCTATTTTTGTGTTACCAATTCTTACATCACTATTGTTCAATTTCCCTAGGAACAATAAAAAAGAATAAACTGGCAGTCTCTTTTTCACACAATGGTCGATACGTTTTGTGAGGTCAACACGTTGCTAAATAATTTTCGAGTCTAAATTGTCGCTACCGAATTTGAAATAGGAATTAATAAAACGAGAACTTTGTTGTCAAAATTTAGTTTCGATGTTGTGTGTCCAACGGTGCGGCATAACTAACTTATACCCGCTACAAACCTTCGGTTTCTTCACCCACATATGGGAGCTTTGCGAATGTTTGTAGCGTAATATAAATATACATTTTTAAATGAATTAATTGATTTTTAAATCAAAAACACGTTGTTTGTGTTTATTTACTAATCATAATTTTGCCACTTGTTATTTTACCATTGCAATTAACACGGTAAAAATAGGTTCCAACTGGCAAATCTGCCACGCTAGTGTTTATGTAATTATTGCCTACTACTAAATTATCTTTAGTTATATGTTTAACCGTTTGGCCTAATGTGTTTGTTAAGTCTATTTCGGCTTTACTTGCTGTGTTTAAATTAATAATAAAATTTAAATTGTCATTTGTTGGGTTTGGGTAAACTGTTACATTACCGCCAATTAAAGTGTTTTGTTTTAATGCAGTTGGCACTGGTGTTACATTGTAATGTACCTGTGCACTATCGGCACTTTTAACAATGTCAGCTAAATTATCGCCTGCAATTAAAGCAAAAGCAACCTTAACACTGTCGCCGGCAACAATTGTAAATGGTCCCGAACTTACCACTTCAATAATATCGGCGCCTGTTGTTACTGTGCCCGAAACACCTGCTAAATAACGATTTGTAGATAGTGTTGTGTATTTTTTTGAAGTGCTGTAAAATTTATTTCCAGCAACGGTCGAGTCTACAACATCTACGCCGCCACCGCCGCCAGCCATATTATCAATATGATAGCAAACCGCAGGTGCAGTTGTTGTTAACACTTTAATACCCGCATATAATCCGTTAATTGCAGTAGAGTATACGTAACCCATTTTAGTTGCGGCATCGTAATTACCTTTATTAGCGCCAGCTGTTGCGGCATCAATATCCCAATCGGCAGCAATACCTGCATATAAATTACTTAATGTTGTGCTACCATTATTTTTAATAGTATAATCTACAATTACATATTTTCGGTTGCCAGTAGTTGTCCAGGCATACGCATTGTGCGATATTAATAATTTTTGAGCAGTAGCAGCTACAGGCAAATCATTTATTTGGCCGTGCACATCAAATTCCGAAAAAACAGGCGATGCTGCTTTGTATGCTTTAACTACTGTTTGAAAATCAACATCGGCACCACCAGCATACGAACCTCTAAATGCATCAGAAACTTTTGTAGCCGATGAACCAACCATTAATGCGCCTTCGTATAATAAATTTGTACCTAAATAAGTAAAGCCTAAGCCTTGTAATTGCCCATCTAAATTATACCCAATTTTACCTTTGCTTGTAATGGTTGTAGCCACATCATTAATAGCAATGTTTACATAATCAACATTAACAATCACTTCAATAAAATAACTATCCGTGTAAGTGCCATCGGTTAAGGTTACCTTAAATCTTATTAAAGAGTTATCAGGTGTGCCTGCATTAATTTTAAACGAAAACGGATCGGTATTATTATTTTTAGTTGTTAATGTATTTATTACACCAAGCGTTGTGTTATTATCTATTGCTGTTACATAAGTGCCGCCCACAATTGCCGTAATGCTTGCTGTTAGGTTAGTTGTAGGCGCAAGGTAGTTAACAAAATCGCCTGTTATAAATAAACTATCGCCAACAATAATGGCGTTGTCGTTATGATCTACAAGTACGCTATTTGCAAAAATAACCGAAGGTGCATCGGCATCGGTTAATGCACGTTGCAAATTCATACGGCCTTTGCCTAATTTGTTTTGCACGTTAGCACCAGTGTTTGGTAAAATAACATTTGGCCCTGCAATATAATGGTTATCGGCAGTTTGTTTTAAACGTTGCCCAATTTGTAACGCATTTGTGTAGTTGTATTTAGCTTGCACTAAACCTGCACCACCTGCCGTTATGGGTGATGACATAGAGGTTCCATCTAAACTTGCATACGAAGTATTGTTAGCTGTGTTATATATCGTTTCGTAAATTGCTTTGCCTGGCGTGCTAATATCAACATCGTAATTATAAGTACTAAACGATGCGCGCGCATCTGTAGTTGAGTTTGTTGCTCCTACTGATAATACATAGTTAAACGAGCTTGGGTATAATCGTTCATCTAAATTAGAGTTACCTGCCGATGCTACAACTAAACAGTTTTTATTAATGGTTGCGTAGTCTATAATATCTTGCCCAAACTGGCCACCACCAGTGCCACCCCACGAGCAGTTAATTATTTTAGCGCCATGGTCGGCAGCATACGTAATGCCATCGTAACCAGTAATAACATAACCAACACCGCCCGAACCGCGTGTATCGTTATCGGCAGCACATTTTACTGGCAATAATTTACAGTTCCAACCAATGCCTGCAACACCTACACCATTGTTAGTAGCAGCAGCAGCACAGCCAGATACGTGTGAACCGTGGTTGTTATTGTTACCCATAATGTTTGGGTTATTATCGCCTACTACATTGTTATAATCTGCTCCAGCTAAATCGTATCCTTTGTTGTTATCAATGTAACCATCGTTATCATCATCAGCTCCATTAATTGGGTCGGCTGTATTAATAACAAACTGGCTTGCTAAATCAACATGGTCAATATCGGTACCCGAATCTACAATACCAATTACAATAGACGAGTTACCTTGCGAGCCTCCCAAGGCTAAATCCCAGGCAGCATACGCACGAATGCGTGATAAAAATCCGTTTTGATTTGCTGATAATAATGGGTCGTTAGGAGTAACATTGTGTAATTGATGTATGTAATGAGGCTCGGCATACTGCATAATGCCCGATGCTAATACCTGATTAATGGCATCTTCTAACTTAACGTTAGTCGAGTATTTTAATTCGTAAATTAACGATAAATCGGCGTAGGCCTGATGCAGATAATTATGTTTTTCTTTTGGTGCCTCGTGGCGAGGGTATTTTTTTGTTAATGAATTAGTGCCTAAATAACTTAACACTTGTTGTAATTGCGCGTGCTCAATTTTATTGTTACTACCTAAATTCCTAAATTGAGGCTTTAGTTTTAGCACAATTGTTTTAGGTAAATAGTCGTTTTGGGTAATGTTTGCAGCAATTACAAATTGTTTTTTAGCTTTAAGTGGCGCAAATTGTTGAGCCTTTACAGTGTTTAAAAGCGGTAAAGCTGCAACTAAGCCAATGGTAAAAATAGAAGTAATAGTCATGTGTTTGTGAGTTTAGTTTTAGTAAATATAAGTTAATTACTAAAGCAGTAAACTCAAAAAAACAACTAATTAAATTTCTACAAACTGTGTACAATTTTTAAACAAAAAAAGCAGCTACACCGAGCCGCTTTTTTTTGTTTTTTAGATTTTAACTTACCCGCTTATCATTTGCCTGCTGGGCTTTTAAAAAAATCGAGCTGTTTTTTATTATTAGCATCTAGCTCTTTAATTGTTGTAAAATATTCTTTTGCTTTTGTGTTATCTTTTACAACTAAATAATGATAACCCAAATATTCACAAGCTTCAATAACGTTTGCTTTAACACCTGCTTTTTCTTCGGGCTTAACTAACGATAATGCTTTTTCGAAATGTGGTTTAGCTAACCATTTTTCGTTTTTTAAGTCTTGTTGTATGTTTGCTTTCCCTCTCCAAAAATAGGCAACGGCGTAGGTTGGGCTTAGTTGCGTTAATTTATTAAAACTTTGGTCGGCTTTAACAAACATTGTTATTGCATCGGCATCTTTTTTTTCTTTTTGTTTGTTAGCACCTTCGTAGTAATATGCGCGTCCTAATTCAAAATAATCTTGAGCGCCAATTTTTGCCGAGTCGCCAGCCATTTTAACGCCATAAGCAGTAATAGCTTTATTGTATTTTTTTGCTTTGTACCAAGTAGTGGCAATTAACGAGTTTAACTCTGGGGCTAATTTTGCATCCATTGCTACTGCTTTTTGCATTTCGTTAACGCCTAAACTATCTTTACCAGTTTTGGCTAATAATATACCTTTGTATTTAAAATCCAAAGGTAAATATGCAAACTTAGCGCCTGCTTTATCAAAAAATTTATTAATAGATTTTAAGCCCTTAGTGTAAGCAGCGGTATCTGTTTTGTTACCTAACTCGGCATACGAATGTCCTAAATATCTATCTAAAAACATATTAGTATTGCCTTGTTTTTGTAAATTTTCAATTTCGCTAATTGCCTCGGTATATTGTTTGTTGTTAAATAAAAATTCGGCGTAACGTTTGCGTGCATCTGCACTGTTATTTAACTCTAAATATTTTTTATACGCATCAATAGCATTGTTTTTTTGGCCAGCTAAGTGGTAAAGCTCTGCTTTTTCGCGATAAGCAGGTGCGTAGGTTGCATCAATCGTTTCAGCTTTTTTATATAAATCTAGCGCTAACTGGTAATTGCGGCCACGTTGGTATAATTTACCTGCACGCAAATCTCCCTTCGGCGATTTTGGATTTAACTCGGTAGCCTTGTTATATTCTTTAATTGCTGGCCCTCCGTCTGTTGGATTTTTTTCTAATAAAGCATCGCCTTTTAGTAGGTAGGCTTCGTAATTTTTTGGGTCAATTTTAATTGCTTCATTCAATAAAGTAATTGCCTCATCAAGGCTTTTGTTATCTGAGTAAATATATACCTCGGCAGTTTTGCGCAACACCTCAGCATTTTTTTTATTACCAAGCGTTGCTGCTTTAAATAGTTGAGTTTTAGCTTCGGCTGTTTTGCCTTTGTACCATAACACTTTACCTAAACCCACATAGTTTAATGGGTAGGTTGCATTAACATCGGCCCCTTTTTGGTAAAAAATAGTTGCCGAATCGAGGTCGCCTTTTTTAAAATAATTTTCGCCAAAATAAAAATAGTTATCTCCTTTGTTTGCCTCTTTAGCAATTAGGGTTTTATAATCATAAGCCGCAACTTCGTAACGCTCGTTATCAGTTTTTGTAACTGCATCTTGTAATGTTTGTGCAAAGCTGGTAGTTGTTATAAAAACACTTGCAGCAATAATTGGTAATTTGTTACGTATCATTTTTTTATTTTTTATATCGAATTCTTGTATTTGCAATTTCATTTTTTAAGTGCGTACTTTTTTAGTATTGGTTTGTAAAAATACTCTTTTTTAATTTCAATTTACTTGCCAAACCCTAAGCTAAAACAAAAAGATGCTCAATAATTAACATAATTTTGTAAATGAGTGTGTGCTTTTATTTTAAAGGTGTCATGTCAATTTGCACAACCCTTTCTTCTTGCCTATTTGGTGGCAAACCTTGTTTTAAAAACATAAGCTGTCCTTTTTCTCCAGCAATAAAAGTTTCTATACCTTTACTTAAAGTAAACTCGCCACTACGGCGTATTATGCAAATGGTGCGGCACAAGGGATAATCGTTAGTAGCAAT
This sequence comes from Bacteroidota bacterium, assembly GCA_043718985.1. GTDB lineage: Bacteria > Bacteroidota > Bacteroidia > B-17B0 > Aurantibacillaceae > UBA4416. The sequence continues at coordinate 5,722 of JAYSUQ010000237.1, forward strand.
GTTTGATTGGTCGGGCATATAAGCAACGTTATTAACAGTTTTTGAGATGGCTAAAATTTTAATCGATTTTAAAAATTCCTTTGTTGTGCTATCATCCTTATCGCTTAGCCAAGCATAATCGCAAATACCAATAACATTAGTGTTAGCAGCAACGTGTTGCATAAGCTGCTTTGTTGTAGTTTTTGCCGAGCAATTTAAACCAAAGGCTTGGGTTGGTATTAACGAATCTTTTAACTGCCTGGTGCAGCCTGAGTTTTGATTATCAAAAACTAAATTAATGTGTTGGTTTTTTATGTAAGTAGAGTCGTTACCAATTAACAATTGTTTTAATTCGGTTAATGATAAGGTTGAATCGGTAAAGTTTTTTGAAACAACAAATGCAATGGCATCTTTTGCAACAATAGAGGTTTGTAATACAATGTTTTTGGTTTTAAACTTTTCTATTTCGGCTTTGCTTAATTCGCGCGTTATTGCAATTGCTTTACAGCTATCATTAAATAGGGCTTCAATGCACTGTTTTTCGTTAGTGGCAACTACATTTATAATAGCGTGTTTGTAAGTTTGCCTAAACGTGTAAATTTGATTTTGAATATGAAGCGTTAAGCCTTCATCAAAAAACAGGGTTAATTTGCCAGTAGTTGGCGAGTCTTCTTTAGTAAAATCATCTTGCATACCGCAAGAGCTAAAAATGGTAAGACAAATAATGATTCCTAAAAATAATTTCATATTGTTTTTTTAATCGGTTTGTCAAATATACAGAATTAACCAAATAGCTATTTGCGACTTGATAAGTGGTAAGCTATAACCGATAACTGGTACATAAATTTTATAAATTAGTTTAAAGTTCGAGTTGCCAGTTCGAGCATAGTTGAGAACTAACAAAAAACACCTCGCCTACGCTCGATGAAACAATTAGACTATATAATATAAGCTAATGGTATTATTTTTAAAAACAGCCTAAAAACGCTTTCAAAAACTCAAGCTTTTTAATTAACTTCACGCTTTCAAAACAAATAAAGTTATGGTAACACGCACTAAAATTAAAGAAGTTTTAAACGCAAATTTAATTAATCAAACAATAAACATAAAAGGCTGGGTGCGCACATTTCGCAACAACTCATTTATAGCACTAAACGATGGTTCGTGTATACAAAACATACAAGGGGTTATTAATTTTGAAAACACGCCACAACAAACTTTAAAACGCATTACTGTTGGTGCTTGTATTGGCATTACTGGCAAATTAGTTGCCTCGCAAGGTAAAGGCCAAACTGTTGAAGTTATTGTAGCCGAAATAGTTATATATGGCGATGCTGAGGCCGATGTTACCAAGCCAAACTCTTACCCATTACAACCAAAGGCACACTCGCTAGAATATCTTCGCGAAATTGCCCATCTGCGATTTCGTACCAACACATTTGGTGCTATTTTTAGAGTGCGTCACACATTAGCATATGCTATTCACAGTTTTTTTAATCAAAAAGGTTTTGTTTACATGCACACGCCAATTATTACTAGTAGTGATGCAGAGGGCGCAGGCGAAATGTTTAGGGTATCTACACTCGATTATAAAAACCCGCCATTAACAGAAACTGGTGAAATTGATTACAAACAAGATTTTTTCGGAAAACAAACAAACCTTACTGTTTCGGGGCAGTTAGAGGGCGAGTTAGCAGCAATGGCTTTTAGCGACGTGTATACATTTGGCCCAACATTTAGAGCAGAAAACTCGAACACCACACGCCATTTGGCCGAGTTTTGGATGATAGAACCCGAAATGGCTTTTTACGATTTAAAAGATAACATGGCTTTGGCCGAAGAAATGCTAAAGTATGTAATTACTTATGCTTTAGATAAAAATAAAGATGACATCGAATTTTTATCGCAACGGTTGTTAGATGAAGAAAAAAATAAACCTCAAACAGAACGCAACGAATTAAATTTATTAGAAAAATTAAATTTTTGTTTAGAAAACGAGTTTGCTAAAATTACGTATACCGAAGCAATAGATATTTTACGCGAAAGTAATCACAACAAAAAAAAGAAATTTCAATACATTATTGATGGCTGGGGGGCCGATTTACAAAGTGAACACGAGCGTTACTTAGTAGAAAAACATTTTAAAAAACCTGTTATTTTAACCGATTATCCAAAAGACATTAAATCGTTTTATATGCGTATGAACGATGATGGAAAAACAGTTGCTGCTATGGATATTTTATTTCCAGGAATTGGCGAAATTATTGGAGGTAGTCAGCGCGAAGAACGCTTAGAGAAATTAGAAGCTCGAATGAACGAGATGCACATTCCAACTGAAGAAATGAGTTGGTATTTAGATACACGTCGTTTTGGAGCTTGCCCACATGCAGGTTTTGGTTTAGGTTTTGAACGCTTAGTTTTATTTGTAACAGGTATGACAAATATTCGCGATGTTATTGCTTTTCCACGTACACCAAATAATTGTGAATTTTAGTTAGTCATAAAAACGAACAACCAACTTTAATGCAATTTTTTTTAATTTATCCAAACGATTAGCGATACCGTCTGGTGGGTATTTTTAACTATTTAAACAGTAAAAAAATGCTTTTTACCGTTATTATAACTACTTTTACAAAAAAACAAAAAACTATGAAAAAACTAATTTTAACATTAAGCGTTGCAACCACTTTAATTTTTAGTAGCTGCACAAGTATTAACAAAAGTATGCGTGAACCATCTACACGTTTAAATTTAGAGAAAAAAGATTTTACATTATCAGATCAAGTAACTGGTGAGGCAACATCAACTAAAATTTTCGGTATTGATTTTCAACGTTTGTTTTTAAAAGAAACAGGTTCGCACCAAAACGACAATGCGGTTTCGGCATTACCAATTAGTTTAGCAAACATACCAGTAATTGGTGGTTTTGTTTATGATGCAACATCGGGTTATGCATTATATGATATGATGAAAAAAAATCCGGGTTACGATGTTGTGTTATACCCACAATACGAATCGACAGTTAAACGCCCTATTGGCATTGGTTTTATTTATAAAATAACTACTGTTAAATCAACAGCACGTTTAGGTAAATTAAATAAATAATTAAAAAAGCATTACGCTAAAAAAAATCCATCTTAGTTAAGATGGATTTTTTTTATGGCCATTTTAAACATATCAACCCATCATTGCAAAGTCGAAAACACACAACGTAACGATTACTCAAAGCTTGATATACCAACACATTTAGAAGCTATAAAATTGGAGAAAGGGATTTGCATTAAGATTAAATTTG
>JAYSUQ010000238.1:0-8963 GCA_043718985.1 Bacteroidota bacterium
ATTACTAACAGTATTAAACGTTAATGTTTTAGATGCCTGTGTAACAGTTGCAACCAAAGCATTAGTTGTATTGTTATAAAATTTAAAACGGTAATTAACAGCTCCAGTAACAGCTAACGCATTTGAAGTTGTGTTTTTAAAATTAGTTACTACTAAACCACATTGTACGGTTGATGATGAACACGTACCAGCTACGGTTACTGTTTTAACAGCCGTGTTACTACAACCGTTATTATCGGTGCCAGTTACTGTATAATTAGTTGTTGTGCTTGGTGTTAAAGATAGTGTAGTTGTTGTAGCGCCAGTATTCCATAAATAACTAGTTGCGCCATTACCAACAATATCTACCGCACCACCCGAACAAACCGAACTGTTACCGCCAGTAATACTGACAGATGGTAACGAGTTTACAGTAACATTTTTTGTTGATGTAGATGTGCAACCATTGGCATCAATAACACTTACTGTGTAGGTTGTGTTTACCGAAGGTGAAACAGTTTGCGAACTACCAACTAAAGTACCTGGTTCCCAAGTGTAAGTAAACGCGCCTGTGCCACCCGTTGCAACTGCATTAATAGATAATGAACTGCCAATACAAACTGCATTATTTGTACCAGTTGAAATAGAAATAGCCGTAGGATCGGTAATTGTAACTAAGGCATTACTTGAATTGCCACATTCGTTTGTAATAACACAAGTATAACTACCAGCAACCATATTTGTTGTTACTGATGATGTGCCGCCGGATGGTAACCAAGAATAGGTAAACGTTGAACCACCCGTAGCAACAACTGTTGCAGATGCAGAAGCATTGCCGTTACATAAATTATCAGTTTGAGATGCAACTAAAGTTGGAGTTGCACAAATGTTAATGATACGTGCAATTTTATTACGTGTTACGCCCGAGTTTGTTGTAAAATTACCACCAACAACTATATTTTGGTCGGCTTGTAATGCCATTGATATAATTTCGGCATTATTACCAGTACCACCAAATGTATTATCAATTGTACCATCAGTATTTAAACGCACTATTCGTGTTTTAGATACACCATTAAATGTTGTAAAATATCCACCTAAAATTATTTTGCCATCTGCTTGTAAAGTAATAGTTCTAACAATATTATTTGCACCAGTGTTATTAAATGTGTTATCAATTGTGCCATCGGTATTTAAACGCATAATATTGCTTTTACTTGTTCCGTTGTAAGATGTAAACAAACCACCAACCAAAATTTTACCATCACTTTGTATTTGCATTGCATAAACAGCAGTTGCAGTGGTTGAGCCTGCTATACCCGAACCGATTACAAACGATGCGTCGTTTGTTGCATCGCTATTTAGCCTTATTATTTTTAATGCAGATGTACCATTGTAGCTTGTAAATGTACCGCCAACTACAATTTTTCCATCGCTTTGTAATTTTGTAATATTAACCGCTGCATTAAAACCTGTACCTGGGTTAAAACCTCCATCCACGCTACCATCAGCATTAACACGAGCAATGCGAACACGCGATATACTTTTATAGGTACTAAAAGCACCAGCTACTATTAACTTACCATCTGTTTGTTGGTTAAACGTTGCTATTAAACCATTTGAGCCAGTTGTAACACTAAAAGTAGGGTCAATAGTGCCATCTGTATTTAATTTAACAATGTACCTTGCGTTAGCACCATTTACCGATGTAAATTGCCCCGACATAAATATTTTGTTTGAAGCAGCATTTTCAATTTTATAAACAGTACCATTTGTTAGTGGTACAAAGGCGTTGTCTTTAGTGCCATCGGTATTTAAACGCATAATTCGGTTAGTTGTTGCACCATTAAAAACAGTATATGAGCCACCACAAAGTAGCTTGCCGTCGGCTTGCACCTCAAGTGCATTAACTGTACTGTTTGCACCAGTACCAGGGTTAAACGTTGCATCATTTAAACCTACTTGGCTTTGCAAATAGTTAAATGATAATAAAGTGAGTAAGTAAAGTATTTTTTTCATGATAGCTAGGTATTTAATGTTATTATTAAAGGTAAATAAAATTCCAATTACCGTGCCAAATAATTACAACAATTTTACAAAATTTCTTTTTTTTCTTGGTAAGAAACCGAGTTAAAATAATACAATATTAAAAAGAATGGAAATCCATTTAAAAAGTAATGCCCTTGTCTAAATAAATTTAACAAAATCATAATTAACAAAGCGTTGCTAATTAGCCAATGGTTAGTTTGGTTAACAATATCGCGTTTAACGTAACATTTTATAATAATTACTAAAAAAATGCCAACTCCAAAAATGCCAGTTTCTGAAAGTAAGCGCAATAACATCGAATTTGCATCGGCACCATTTACATTAATACCAGCAACTAACACATCGCGTGCTAACGAATATTTTTCGAAAGCAATTGGATGCGAACCAATACCTGAACCTAAAACAGGGCTTTGATAAAAATTTTGTAACGCAACGGTGTAGTTATTATACAAAACGAATGATGAGCCGTGAGTTTCGCCCAACTTAAATTCGTTACCCGAAAACATTGATATTGTTCCATCTAAACGTTCTCTAAAATCAACTAAATTGGTGTACATATAATTAAAAATTATAATTGCAAGCGGTATAACAAATGCGATGTATCGTATAAACCCAAAATTTAAAACTAAAAAAAATAGTGTTAAAAATATACCCAATTGTGCTAAACCCGAAAACGACAATAAATAAACTAAAATAATTATGATATTTTGAAAACGCGATAAGCCAAAATTTTTGCCCGTAATTACATTATACACAGCTACAAAAAAAGCAGAAGATATAACGGCACCAAAATGTGTTGGCTCACAAAATATTGAGTTTACTCGCAAGCCAAATAACCCGCCAGTTGCAAGCCCCCATTTATTAAAAATGTGAAAAAATGTGTACCCGTTTTTAAACCCAATTTGAAAACAGATAAACTGAAAAAAACCCAGTAACGAAACAATGTAACACCCCTTTAAATACCATTTAAATAGCTGTTCAATATCATACTTAAATTGTAATACAACGTAATAATAAAAAAAATACGATAAAGTAAGCCCAATAAAAACCTTAAAAAATTGAGGTGGCGTATCGTTTCCAATAAAAATGTTTATGATGCCATTAACAAATAAAATTAAAAAAATAAAAAACAAATTTCGGTTAATACCAAAACGCAAAATAAAACCTGGTAGTAAAACAATGTAAATTAAATAACCAAAATAAAACTCAAAAGGCTCTTTAAAAAAAACATAGGAGTTAACAAAAATTGAAATATATATAAATAAAACTATCCAAAAGTTTTTTCTGTTTTCAGTAAAGTATGATTCTTCTATTTGCATATTTATTTATATTTAATAGAAGAAGATAGTTTTTTTGAAGGCTTTTCGATGATAAGATACGTTAACCAAGCGGCTATTAAACTGATAATTAAACCACCTAAAATAACTAAAAATTTATTAAACGATGTAACGCAGTTGTGTGATAGCACATTTATAAATGTTGCACCAATTAATGTATGAATTAAATATATTGAGTATGAAAATTTACCTAAAAAATTTAAAATAAATACTTTAATATCAGCACAAAATAAAATGCATAAAACTGGTAATATCGAAAATAGTACTAACCCAAATTGGTATTTATAAAAACAAAAAATGAGTGTAATTAATAAAACTAAAGTGTACTCTTTTTTTAAAATTAAATTAGCCTTAAATAAAAATGTTAAAATGCCTAATAAAAAAATAGGTAGCCAATAAAATAACAAGGTACTTTTACCTATAAAACTTAATAGTAAAATGCCTGTGTATATTAAAATTCTAATAAATTGCGTTGTATTAACAAGCGGTATAAATAACAAGCCAATAAAAAAATAATATTGAAACTCGACAGCTAAAGTCCAATAAACTTCATTTAACCATTTATAGTTTTCAAAAAAAGGTATTAAGTATCCAAAATGTAGGGCTATTTGTTTGTAGTTTAAATTAAAGCCAACATTAGTGGTGTCGTAAAACTTAGCACGAATAAGTAATAATATGATTGCGATTAAAACGGAAAACAAATAAGGTGGCTCGAGCCTTGCTAAACGTTTAACAAGAAACGAAAAGAAATTGTTAAGCTTAAAATGGGCACTAAACATTGCCCACGGAATAACAAAGCCAGAAATAACAAAAAATGTTTGTACGCCATATTTTCCGAACGAAAAAATAGATAATATATTTTCGTTTTTAATAAAACCTGTAGTTGTACAAACAAAATGATACAAGCAAACGGCAATAGCTGCAAAGGCCCTAAGACTATCTAAAATAAATATGTTTGTGTTTTTATTAATGTGCATTTACAGAAACAATTTTTAAGTAAGAATTAATAAACGCCGTTTTTGTAAAACTTAAAAGCGCTAAATTTTGAATTTCTTTTTTACTTAATGGGTTTTGATTTGGTATGTAACCGCAATTATGCTGCTTTGCAAAATTGCTATAATCGCCTAAATTATTTGAAATAATAACTGGTAAGCCACAAGCTAAATATTCGGCAAATTTTACTGGCGATGCTACTTTGTTTGTTATTGTTTCTTCGCGCAATAACAAGCCGTAATTACACGCTAATAAATAAGTTACAACTTGGGTTGGTTGCAAGTATTTGCAAGCTATTTGGTCAGGAAATGTTTTTTGTAATTCTTTTATGTTTTCATCTAATTGAGATAAAAATAATACTTTATAGTTTAAATTAAGTTTTAATAAAGGTGATAAAAATTTAACCAACAAACCAAACGATTGCCAACCCGCTAATGAGCCCGAATAAACAAAAACAACATCATCGGTTTTAAAATTAAATTCGTTACGAATGTTTGTTGAGTTATGATCGTCGCTGGTTTGAAAAACAGCGTTGATGGTACATGGTATTACAACATGTTTAGTTGATGTATAATCATATTCACTATTCCAAAAATTCACTAACGCATTTGATACCGCTACTCTAAAATCTGATTCTAAAATCACTTCTTTTTCAAACGCAGCAATTTGGGCTACTAACGTTTTATCGGTTACTACATTGTACTCTTTCCACTCGGCTGCTATTGCGCCTCGGCCATCATAAACAACCGCCTTGCATTTATGTTTAACTAACAGTGCTAATTTTGTTGCAAACACCGACCTTCCAATTATTGTATTTGGTTTATAAATAATGCATAAAATATTAAGTAAAAATAAATTATTTTTCCAATTTTTTAATTTAGGATACATTGGTAATACAATGGCACTTGGAAGTTGTTGTTTGATTAGCTTTTTATTTTTTAAAAAACCTCTTATCGAAATAAATGAAATTAATTTCATTTTTATTTTCAGATCAATATTGTAAAATTTCACAACATCAATAACCTGCGAGCTATAAATGCCAGATGGCGCATCGTTATATGTAATATAAAAGTGCATTAGTTATTTGCTATAATGCTTAAAATACGTGCTGTTGATTGGCCATCCCAATTAAGTGGAATAGTGCCTTTTTTATACAGATCGTTTTCTATTTGAGAAATGTAATTTAAAATTAAATCAACATCAAACGGTACCAATGTGTTTGTGCCTTGTGTTACAGTTATTGGCCTTTCGGTATTAGGACGCAAGGTTAAGCAAGGTACGTTTACAAAGGTCGATTCTTCTTGAATTCCTCCACTATCGGTTAAAATAAATTTACTGTTTTCAATTAAATTTTGAAATGCAAAATAATCTAGTGGCTCGGTTAAAATAATATTTTCATTGTCAACTATAGCGCCTTTTAAATTAAATTCGTCTAATTTTTTTAATGTACGTGGATGGATGGGAAAAACAACTTTATAAGTTTTAGTGATTTCGTTTAAAAGCGCTACCAGTTTAATTAATCCACTTTCAAAATCAACCGTGGCAGGCCTATGCATTGTTATTAATGCAAATTGTTTTGATGTTAAGTGTAATTTAGTAAGTATATCAGATTGTTTAATTTCAGTTTGATAAGCTACTAACGTATCTATCATTGTATTACCAACAAAATGTATGTTTTGTTTATCAAAGCCTTCGTTTATTAAATGTGTAAGCCCACTTGGTTCGGTTACAAAAAATAAATTCGAAAGTAAATCGGTTAATAATCTATTGTGCTCTTCGGGCATTGTTTTGTCAAAACTTCGCAAGCCACTTTCTAAATGTGCAATTTTAATTTCTAATTTATTTGCAGTTATTGCGGCTGCTAAGGTTGAGTTTACATCGCCTACTACAATTATTAAATTGGGCTTAAAGGTTGTGTTTATTAAATCTTCGAGCTTTACCATTATTTCGGCCATTTGTTTGTTTGGGCTGGCAGGCAAAATATTTAAAAAATAATCGGGCTGTAAATTAAATTGAGTAAAAAAAACATTAGCCATTTTTTCATCAAAGTGTTGCCCAGTGTGCACAATTTTTAAATCAATATTATCATGTTTAACAGCTAGTTTTTTAAACTGTGTAACTTTTATAAAATTTGGTCTTGTTCCAATTACTATTAATATATTTTTTTTCATTTTAAATGTTATGATTTATTTTTTAAAAACAGCATTAATTTTTAAAAACATGTTTAAACCTAAATAGTTAATTAGGGAAGTTTTTATTTTATTAAAACCATAAGTACCAGCCGAATTCCAATTGTGCTTAACAAAACTATTGTAATAATTAATAGCACTTAATTTATCATAATAAGCAAGGCTTAAAATCGAATTCATTAAAAAATCCATTAAAATGCCATTATGTTTATTGTATTCTTGTTGTTTGTTTTGTTTTAAATACTGTAAATAATTTATACGTATATCAATAAATTCTATCCATTTTTTAGCCTTGTTTCCTTGCGATATTTGCCCAGATATTCTATCTCTAATAATTGTGTTGGCATTATTATCAACAATATAGCTTTTATTATTACTTATTAAGCGTAGCATTAAATCTGCCTCTTGCGAACTTGTTTTAACTTCGTTCCAAGCTCCAATTGCTAGCACATCTTTTTTATTCCATAAATTAGAACATGTATTACCTGTTTTGTTTAAAAACGTTGCGGTGTATTTATTGTCATTTAATAAATTAATGTTTATCTGGGTATTATTTACCAATCGTTTTATATGTGCAGCGGCAATAAATGCAAATTCTATATCTAAATTATCAGTTATTAATGTTGCTTGTAATTCAATTTTATTGGGTAACAACAAATCATCCGCATCTAAAAACTGCAACCACTCACCGCTACTTAAATTTATGCCTTTGTTTCGGGCTGCTGGTGCTCCTGGCTTTAGCTCTTTATCTATAATTATAGTTGGATGTTTTTGTTTTAATTTTACTAATTCATTCCACGTAGTATCGGTTGAGTTATTATCAATGCAAATAATTTCAATATTTTTATATGTTTGATTTATTGCCGATGTTACGCATTCTTCAATATAGTTTTGAACATTATAGCATGGTATTATAATTGATACTAACATTAAATACAGTTATAAATTCACTTTATTTAAATTTTTTAAAAACAATTCAGTATTATTAAAATGCGCTTCGTGTTTAAGCAATTCTTCTTTTGATAAATTCCACCATTGTAATTGTTGCAATTGTAATATTACCTCCGCACTAAATCTGTAGTTTATTATTTTTGCGGGCACTCCTGCAACAATAGCATAGGGTGGCACATCTTTATTAACAAACGCACCAGCTCCAATTACCGCACCGTTAGCTATTTTAATTCCTGATAATATAATTGCATTAGCCGATATTAAAACATCGTTACCAATTTCTACTAATCCATTTTCTTGTTCGTTATATAAATTTGTGTTTACATAGTTTCTTTTTTTATGATACAAAACTGGGCTTGTGCTAACGTAATTTAATGGGTGTGGTGCTAATCCAATTTTAACATCAAACGATATGCTAGTGTATTTGCCAATACTACTACACAAACCAATGTAAGTGTTACTGCCAATATACACACAGTCATCTATTGTTTTTAAATGCGAGTCAATTTTAACACCTGTATCTATAACAATATTATTGCCAAAATTAATTACACTATTAGGAATTATTGTTTTAACCTTATTAAATTTAATAGAGTAGGGGTATATAAAACGAACTCTTATATAAATTTTAATTGAAACTATTATACTTTTAATTATCGAAATTAATTTTTTCATTTAGTTTAATAGTGTAAAATTATTTTTTTGATAATAATAAGTCGAATCAATTTTTATGTTACTTTCATCATCAACTAATTGTTTAATATCAATAAGTTCTATCGCTATTCCAGCTTCTAAAATTTCATCAACGTAATCTTCGCAGCCTTTTGCTTTAAACGTAAAATTTTTAACGTTATATCGCAAAGCATCAAATAAAGTAGTTGAGTATATTGATAAATGTACAGTTGCCACCGAAAATAAAACTGGTAACGAAAAACTGGTAACAAGTAAATTAGAATGTTTTTCGAAAGCAGAATTATATGTTTCTATATTTTCTGATGGATGCGGTTTAAATAAAATAACGTATGGCAATTTTTTTTCATTAATATGGTTTACAATTTCAATTGTTTTTTCAATAAAGTAATTGTGTAAACTAGTTTGCGATGTAACAAATATTACTTTTTTGTTATTAATAAAATCATTTAGTTTAGTTAATTCGGTATTTGAGTTTTTAAAATTATTAAATAAGTAATATCCAATAATATCCATTTGATTTAAATTATACTCGCATCCTTTTGCTAACACATTTTTCCAATAGTTGCCAAAAAGTAAAATAGTATCAGCAAATAAGGCTTTATCTTTTATAGCTTTTATTTTTTCAGGAAAAACATAAAAAATATCTTTACTCGAAATTAACCCGTGTTGCAGTTCAATACATTTAATGTTATTGTTTTTTAATGCTAAAATTTGACCTTCTTTATGATAATGGCACACAAAAAAACACTTTTCTAAAGTAGGGAATTGTTTT
>JAYSUQ010000239.1:0-8960 GCA_043718985.1 Bacteroidota bacterium
CGATGTTGCATTTAAAACAATAGTAGATGCAATTAATTGTTTTGGTTATAATTATATAGGTTTTCAAAAAGCGGGCATTAGTCACCCAATTGAAAAAAATAAATTAATTTGGTTTCCAAAATTATATGAAAACGAGGGTTGGGATAATCAAATAAACTGTGATGAATCCATTATAAAAGAATTTTGTAACGATGTTCAAAAAAAGAAAATACATTTTGAAAAAACAATTAGTGAAAAAATTTATAATCGTATAATTTTCGCTAGAGTTAAAAGCCCACTTGGCGACATAATGTATCGATTTAAAGGGGAATATGAATTGGATTTAAAAACATCAAACAGAGAAGAAGGGCTTATTTGGAAAAAAGTTTCGAATAAAGTTAAAACGTATAAATGTGGGGGCGAAATTTAAAATAGCCAAATTTAACGAGTGCGTAGTTACGATTTTTTCTGAAATCAATAACAACCCTAATTAATAAATAGGCAATTCATAAAATAACCATACCTTTGATAGTATCAAATGATACTATCAAAAATGAAACCACCTTATATTAAAACAGATAAAATAATGCAATTAGTGGCTTCTATTTCCGAAAAAATAGGAGAAATTAATGCCACGCATTTATATAAACCAGCAACTGAGCTACGAAAAAAGAATCGTATAAAAACCATTCAATCATCGTTAGAGATAGAAGGCAATACGCTTACAGAAGAACAGATAACCGCTTTATTAGAAAACAAAAGAGTAATAGCACCTAAAAAAGATATTTTGGAAGTGCAAAATGCTATTAAGGTTTACGACCAATTACATGTTTTTAACCCACATCAATTAAAAGATTTACAAAAAGCACATGCTATTTTAATGAATGGATTAATTGATAATGCAGGTAAGTTAAGAACCACTAATGTTGGTATTGTAAAAGGCTCAAAAGTAGAACACATTGCTCCAAACGGAACAATGATTACTGGTTTAATGAATGATTTATTTGATTACTTAAAAAAGGATAAAAATTTAACTCTTATTAAAAGCTGTGTGTTTCATTATGAATTTGAATTTATACACCCTTTTATTGATGGTAATGGTAGAATGGGCAGATTGTGGCAAACGTTACTATTAATGAAACAATACCCTGTTTTTGAATTTTTACCCGTAGAACTTTTAATAAAGCAACAACAACAAAAATATTATGCAAAACTTTCCGAATCGGATAAAATAGGCAACTCTACTCCATTTATAGAGTTTATGTTAGCAATCATTTTGGAGGCATTAGACGAGGTTTTACAATCTCAAAACAAAACATTATACGCAACAGATAGAATACAGCTATACAAAGAAAAAATAGGTAAAAACACGTTTAGCAGAAAGGACTACTTGTTAAACTTTAAAAACATATCCGCACCAACAGCTAGTAGAGATTTAAAATGGGCAGTAGAGCAACGCATTTTAGTTAAATTTGGGGAACAACGGTTAACCGAATATAAGTTTAAGTGATTTTTTCACAAACTATAAAAATATTTAAAAGATGGAAAAGGATTTAACAAAAAACGAATTTGAGTTTGCTTAAAATAAAATGAACGAATTTTTAGAACTTGTAACAAAAAAAGGTGGGTTTAATAATCTAACTCAAAATGAGAGCGATGAATTAGACAAGCATACTCAAATAGTAAACGCTTATGAAGAAACTAATTAACCAAATTTGTATAAGCGTTTTTTTCGCCAATAGTTGCGCATAGTTTCCATCAAAAAAGCAACTCTTAGTCACACAAGCCTTCAACATGCGTAACAGAGCGGTAATTACATTTTTTGTATCTCAAGAAGATTGTTTGTTTTGTTTTTCAATAACAATTTTTATCGTTATGCTATTTTAATTTGAAAAATAATTTCATAAATACATTCTAGTCAATTCCATTATTTTTCTAAATCTGCATTTACTAACCCATCTTCGTTTATTGATTTAGTAATTATTTTAACCGATTGATTTACTAAGTTTTCGATAAATGAATGCTCTATTTTTATGTAATTTTCGGTAAAGCCATACATTGTGCCATTTTTATTTTCGTGTTCAAACAAAACAATAAATGGTTTATTTAAATGCTGCTCATAAAAATGATGTAGTTTTTTTGCCGATAGTAATCTTAATTGCTTGTTACGTTGTTTACGTTCAGCAAAATCTACAGTACCAGTTAATTTAATTGCCTCGGTGTTATCACGCTCGCTATATGTAAACACATGCAAATACGATACATCTAAACTATTAATAAAATTGTAGGTATCATTAAAATGAGATTCAGTTTCGCCCGGAAAGCCAACAATCACATCAACACCAATGCAACAGTTTGGCATTAATTGTTTTATTTTTTCAACTCTATCGCTATATAATTCTCGTTTATAACGGCGTTTCATTAATGCTAAAATACTATTATTGCCGCTTTGTAACGGTATATGAAAATGAGGTACAAATCGCTTAGATTGGGCTACAAACTCAATAACTTCGTTGCTTAACAAATTTGGTTCGATGGATGAAATTCTAATCCTTTCAATGCCCTCAACCTCATCAAGTGCTGTAATTAAATCTAAAAAATTATAATTTTTACGTTTTTTTATGTCTGTGTCAATTTCAATTCCGTTACCAAAATCGCCTAGGTTTACGCCCGTTAAAACTATTTCTTTAACACCCGATGCAGCAATTTTTTTGGCATTAGCTACAGCATTTTCTATGGTATCGCTTCGGCTTTTGCCACGTGCTAATGGTATGGTACAAAAAGTGCAACTGTAATCGCAGCCATCTTGTACTTTTAAAAAAGAGCGAGTTCTATCGCCAACACTAAACGAATCTACAAAAGTATTCACATCACCAATTTCGCAATTATGTATTTGAGTATGCGTGTTTTTGCTCGATAAATTAATGTAGTTTAATAATTTAAATTTTTCGGATGCTCCTAAAACAACATCAACTCCTTTAATGTTTGATATTTCGTTGGGTTTTAATTGTGCATAACAACCAACAACCGCAATAAAGGTTTCGGGGTTTTTGGCAAGGGCCGATTTTACTATTTGCTTGCATTCTTTATCGGCATTTTCGGTAACCGAACACGTATTTATAACACAAACATCTGCGCCTAAATCAAATGCAATTTTTTCAAAACCTTTTTCTTGCATTAACCTGGCAATGGTTGATGTTTCAGAAAAATTAAGCTTACAACCTAATGTGTGAAATGATACTGTTTTACCTACAAACGACATTTATTTATTTTTTAATGGGCGAATTCAATTATGAATTTCGTTGTTTTTACCTTTTTTTTAATAGTTTATAAATGTATGGATTTAATAGTATATAAAAGCACCGCCAACGCATACAAAAACCAAGGCATAACACAAAAAATTGGCGTTATTAGCGTAGTTAGGTAAATAGTTTTTTTTAAAACACAACTACTTTACAAAAAAATTAGCTGTACCGTTACAAAAATCAGTCATTAAACCGTTATTAAAAAAACTAACGCCAATTATCTGTTAGGGTTAGGTCGCCTAAATTCTTTTTTAGGTGCTTTATCGCCACTTGCGGCGGCTGGTTTTGGGCGTGCGTGGTTTTGACCTTTATTTTCGCGATTTGCACCACCACCATTACCCGTTGGCCTACGGTTGCTACCTTTACCTTGTTTTTTAGGTTCAACGTTATTGTTTAATAAAGGATAAGCATGGTCTTCTACAACTGGTATTTTTTTATTTATTAAGCGTTCAATGTCTTTTAAATATGCTTTTTCTTCGGCATCGCAAAACGATATGGCGGTACCTTTAGCGCCAGCACGGCCTGTTCGCCCAATTCGATGCACGTATGTTTCGGGCACATTGGTTAATTCGTAATTAATTACGTATTCTAAATTATCAACATCAATACCACGTGCTGCAATATCTGTTGCTACTAAAACTCGTGTTGTTTGTTTTTTAAAATTATCTAACGCTCGTTGGCGTGCATTTTGCGATTTGTTACCGTGTATGGCTTCGGCAGTTACACGATTTTGCAATAACATTTTAACTACCTTATCGGCACCGTGCTTGGTGCGCGAGAACACTAAAGCTGTTTTAATGTTTTTATCTTTTAAAATATCGTTTAGCAACGCATTTTTATTTCCTCTGTCAACAAAATAAACCGATTGTTTAATAATATCTACCGTTGATGATTCGGGCGTTACAGCTACTTTTTTTGGATTTTCTAAAATTGTGCTCGATAGTTTTACGATATCGGCTGGCATTGTTGCCGAAAAAAACAACGATTGCCTTTTTTTGGGTAATGATGCTATAATTTTTTTAACATCATTAATAAATCCCATATCCAACATTCTATCGGCCTCATCCAATACAAATAATTCAATATCGCGCAGGCTTAAATGGCGTTGCCCCATTAAATCTAATAATCGACCTGGTGTTGCAATTACAATATCAACACCTGTTTTAACAGCTGCAATTTGTGGGTTTTGATTTACGCCTCCAAAAATAACCGTATTTGTTAAGCCTGTATGTCTGCCATAGGCGGTAAAACTTTCGCCAATTTGTACGGCTAACTCGCGTGTTGGAGTCACAATTAAACTGCGCACACGACGGCGCTGATTAGGGTTTTTGGTTTCGTGTAATAGCTGTAAAATAGGAATTGCAAATGCAGCTGTTTTACCTGTGCCTGTTTGTGCGCAGCCTAGCAAATCGGTACCTTTTAATATTATTGGAATTGATTGTTCTTGAATTGGGGTTGGAGACGTGTATCCTTCTTCTTTAAGGGCTTTTAAAATTGGAGCTATTAGGTTTAAATCTTGAAATTGCATTTAGTATAATTTAATTTTTAACTTAAAAACAGTTGTTGTTTTTAATAATGATTGCAAGGTAAGGCTTTTAATTTAAATGCTATTACATCATCTGTTTTAATAAAATTATAATGCTAAATAAAATTCGCTCAAAAAGCAACTGTTTTTTTATGGTTTTATTTAAAAAAACAAGCTATTTATAAAGAGGTGTATCTATTATTATTTCAATGTTTTAAGTAAGCTCTAGTTGTTGATTATAGTATTACTTTAAACACTTTTTAACAAGCAACATTAATGCAACTAACACAATTATCGAAATTAGGAGGTAAACAATCGTTTGGGTTTTATTAGGCATAAGGTTGCGGTTTTCTACCTTATTTGGATTTTGTTTTAATAGCTTGTGCAAGCCCAGTTTAGTTTGTAAGTAGCGCAACTCATCATCAAACGAAATGCCTGTGGTAACTTCAAAAAAATCTTCTTTACTGTTTTTAATAAACTTACGGCTTCGGCTACAAAAATTTAATTTAGCCCTATCCATTTGTTTGTAATTGCTGTAAATTATCCACTCATCCCCTACCCTCATTGCAATGTTACACTCATCTTTTAAATCAAAAACTACTATAAAATTTTTAAAAGAATTACCTTTGTATAATTCATTTACTAAAAAAACTGCTTCGTTACTTTTATTTATTTGAGTAATTTTTCCTTTAAAAATTAAATCGTATTTGTTTGTTTCTGCCTCGTTTAATTGTGTTATTGGGCATTGGCAAGCTACTGATACTTTTAATATGAGTAATAATAAAAATAAAATTGTATTTTTAATCATATAATGTTTTTTTAAACTAGCCTACTGTAATTTGTTTTAAATTAAGGTTTACGATATTTTTTTGTTTTGTTTTTTTATCACTTCCATTTCAACCTGTAAGCTTTTTAGCATATTCATAATGCTACCTGCATTTAATTCATCTTCTTTATAATCGTTCATATTAATGCAACAAGTAAACTCCCAAACTTCGAGCACATCTTTTAAACTTACTTTAAACGGCTGGTAAAGTTTATTATCAGAGTGTAATTCCATGCTTCCTTTTTTTGTATTTAAATTAAAAATACGTTTGTAGGATATGCCATCATCTTTGGTAACTACAATATATGTTGATCCGTTTTTTATATCCTCTAATCTATCTAAATATTTGGCTACAATAAAGGAGCCTTCTTTAACTGGTGGCATGCTATCGCCTTTTATTGGAAATGCACGGTGCTTACCCGATGGTAAAAATGGTAACTTCATTCGCGGTAGGCGCTCCATATATTCAGGATCGGCATAACCACGTAAATACCCTGCACTTGCTTTTAATGGTATTAGCTCTACCATATCGCGTCCATCATCATCAATTAAAACAGGAAACAACATGCGGTTTTTTCCAATTTTCATTAAGGCTTCTAAACTAGTTTTCGATAAATCGCCACGCACTAAGGCATCAACGGCTATATGAAAAAAATCAGAAATCATAATCAATAAATCTATTGATGGTTCGTTTCTGTTTTCTTCGTAGGCTCCTAAACGCGATCGTGTAATTCCTAATTGGTCGGCTAATTGCTCTTGCGACAGGCCTTTTTGGCTGCGCAAAAACTTTAAATTACTAAATACTTTACTCATATTTTTTAATTGCTACAATTTATAGCATAAATATACTACTTTAAATAGTATTTTTACAACAAGTTTTTGTTATTTGTTGTTGTTAGGGTTTTGCAATTAAATTTGCAAAACCTTTTACAGTTACAATTGAGTTTCTAAATTTTTCAACTCCTTTACTTTTTCGGCATAACCCATTTTATCAAACGAAAAAATTAAATTACTTAAAATACGTTTAATAATATCGAGGTTAGAGCAAGGTAAATAGTATTTATTATCGGGTTCAATTTTTAATTGTTTAATAAAAGCGTCAATATCTGCTTCGTTAAAAATTAAGCCTTTACTAAATGGGTTAACATAAAATAAAATATTGTTTGATAATGTTTTGTTAGAGGCGTCGAAAAGGTTTGCAAAATCGTTAACGTAAGCCAATATAAAGTGTTGCGGCAGGTTAACGCCATAAACTGGTATATCTAACTCTTTACATATAAGTGCATAAATTACACTTAACATAACAGGATTTCCTTTTTTTGTTTCTAAAACAACATTTAAAAACGAATTTTGTGGGGCGTGGTAGTTGGTAATATTACCCCCAAACTGGTGCACTTCAAATAAAATATGGTTAATGATTTTTACTTTTTCAATAGCTGTTAAATCATCGTGTAACTCTAACCAAACGTCTTGTTTAATTTGGTGTAGTTGTTTTTTAAGTTTGTTTTCATCTAAATCAGGATACTGATAACGAGATATTATTGCGCAGCCTTTAAATAAATCGTCTTGTTCGTTTTCGGCCCAATGTTTTAATGCGTCTTGCAATGCTTTAAATTGTATGGTGTGTATGATACCTTCTATGCGTTTTTGCATTAAAGCATCAAAACTATTTTCCCAAGCTGTTTCTAAATGTGGTATTGCAGGCGGACCAAGTATAATAAACCTATTTTTAACTTCGGAATAAATTCCATCATCTGGATCATCTAGTAAAGTAATTAGTGCTATTACTTCCTTTAAATTCATTTCGTTTTTTTTGGCTCTCATACAAATTGCAACTGCTTTTAAATTCGGTGCAAAACAAAAATAGCCCCTAAATGGGGCTATTTTTAAGTAAAGATTTGTTTTTTTTAACAATTACGATGTTAATCGTTGTAAACTTTCGTTTATTAATATCTCTACACTTTTTTTGTAATCGCTTGTAAACTCTTTACGTACGCGGTTTGCAATAATTACACAGGCAGTTAAGCAATTGTGGTTTAATAATTTTCCTAAACCGTATAATGCCGATGTTTCCATTTCAAAATTAGTAACACGATGGGTATCAAATTTAAATTCGGCTAACATTTCGTTTAAGTTTGGCATTGCTGCTTTTAAACGTATTTGACGGCCTTGTGGGCCATAAAAACCAGGCGCTGTTGCTGTTATGCCAATGTGAGTGCCTTGGTTAAATTTAGCTAACAAATCATCTGATGCCTTAACACAATACGGAAAAGGTAAATTTGATAACCACCCCGTATGTTTCATAAATGCTTTACTCATATCGTTTTCGCATACTGTTTCCCACTTATCATAAAATGGCAATAAACCATCTAAACCCAAACCGTGCGAACTTACCACTATTCCGTTTACTGGTATATCGGCCTGCAATGCACCACTTGTACCTAACCTAATAATGTTTAATTTACGGTGTGTTGGGTTTAGGGTACGCGTTTCTAAATTAATATTTACAGCTGCATCTAACTCATTCATCACAATATCAATATTATCGGTACCAATACCTGTTGATAAAACAGTTATGCGTTTACCGTTATAAATACCAGTATGGGTAACAAATTCGCGATGCTCGGTTTTAAATTCAATTTTACTAAACATAGCCGATATTTGAGCAACTCGGTGCTGGTCGCCTACAACAATTACATCGTCAGCAATATCTTCGCCTTTTAAATTTATATGGTAAACTCTATTTTCGTTTGTTAATATTAATTCGGTTTCAGGAAATTGACTCATAGCTTTTGTTTTTATTTTAGTAAATCTAAAGTTTTTTTAGTAAAAACAAAAAAGGTCTGTTTCTTAAACGAAACAAACCTTTTTTAATTTAAAGTTATGAGAGTTATATCAACTTATCTAAATAACGAAAACGGGCCTTTTTCTTTTTTAGATTCGTTTTTATAATCAGTATAATTTATGATATAAAAATATGTTCCTGTTGGCGCATCGCCACCATCCCAAAATCCATCTGCCCCACTCCACTCGTGCAATTTAATGCCCCAACGATTAAAAATAGTGCACGTTAAATTAGTTACACCTCTGGCTTTAATTTTAAATTTTTCGTTAATGTTATCGCCATTAGGTGTAAACACATTTGGTATTTCAAAATACGGAACAGATATACATTTTGTTACCGAATCGAAACAAGTTGAGTTTGCTACTCGCAATTTTATACAACATAAGGCAGTATCAAGCGTAAAGCTTAAAAATGGTTTGTTTACAGATGTATCGCCGTTACATTTTGTCCAACTAAATACAACTACTAGCGCTTCTGTTT
>JAYSUQ010000240.1:0-3168 GCA_043718985.1 Bacteroidota bacterium
ACTAGCTACTTTGAAAAAGGAAACTTTGTAGATAGTGATGGTAATTATAGTAAAGGAAAACAAAATGGCACCTGGTTGTATTATTACGAAACAGGAGGCTTAA
Source organism: Bacteroidota bacterium (assembly GCA_043718985.1). Taxonomy (GTDB): domain Bacteria; phylum Bacteroidota; class Bacteroidia; order B-17B0; family Aurantibacillaceae; genus UBA4416. Next base: position 104 of record JAYSUQ010000240.1, read on the forward strand.
TGAAACAACAGGGCTTTAAATCGGGGCATTTAAGCGGTAAATCAACATCGTATTATATAAACAATAAAGTGCAAGCCCAGTGTAATTATAAAATTATGAGCGAAAAACGAAAAGGGAAAAAGCAAAGCGTGCCAAATGGTAGTTGGATTTTTTATGATAAAACTGGTAAAGAAATTAGCCGAATTGATTATAAAAACGGCGTTAAAAAAAAGTAATTTAACGTAATAACAACTTATTTTTATTTAATTTTGATAATGTATATTTAATTTATAATGACTGTATTAAAAACATCTAACCTATTTTTTACCCTTTTATCGGTAATTGTATTTTCGTGCAACTCAGCTAAAACAGATGATGCTGTTGATGATAACACCGACGACAATAACGTTAAAAGTAACCAAGCAATTGTTAATGCCGATTTAATTTTTAGTCAATTACCAATGCGCGATGTAGTAGTTGGGTTAGTGCAATTATCTAAAGCTGAATATAACCCCGAAACATTAAACAACCCCGATAACACTACAAGTTATTTTAGTGAAAGTAAAAAGGCATTAAATTTAGGCGTTTATGGCACCGATTTAAACATAACAAATGTATTTGATCAAGCTCAAGAATCTAACTTGTTTTTATCGTGCGTAAATTCATTAGCTAAAGATTTGGGCGTTGGTAGCGCATTTGATGAAAAAATGATTGGCCGAATGGAAGCTAATAGAGAAAATAAAGATTCAACACTAGAAATTATATCGGGCGCTTTTAAAACAGCCGATAGTTTTTTAAAAGCAAACAACAGGTCAGGCACATCATCGTTAATGATTGCAGGTATTTGGATAGAGGGCGTTTATTGCGGTTGCAAAACGGCTCAAGAAACCAGTAACGACTCAATCGTAAAAACAATTTTTGGTCAAAAAAAATCGTTAACGCCGCTAATAAAATTATGCGAAAGTACAAGCATAAACAATGATGCTAAATATATTATTGACGACTTAAAATTAATTGAAACTATTATGAATAAAAAAAATGATGGTGTGTATAATTTAGAAGCGTTAACCGAATTAAGTAACAGCATCAATACTCTTCGTACTAAAATAACATCAACTAAATAATACTATGCCTGTAATATTACCAGTAAATGGCCATGAGCCAAAATTTGGGGCCAATTGTTTTATTGCTCCAAATGCAACAATAGTTGGTAACGTGCAATGTGGCGATGATTGTAGCTTTTGGTTTAATGCCATTGTGCGAGGCGATGTTAACTCAATTAAATTAGGCAATAAAGTTAATATACAAGATGGAGCGGTTGTACATTGTACCTATCAAAAAACAACGGTTGAGTTAGGTAATAATGTATCGGTTGGGCACAATGCCATTGTGCATGGCTGCAAAGTACACGATAATGTACTAATAGGCATGGGAGCTATTGTAATGGATAATTGCGAAATAGGTAGCAATACTATAATTGCTGCAGGTGCAGTTGTTACTGAGGGTACAATTGTGCCAAGTGGGTGCATTTTTGCTGGCGTACCTGCAAAAAAAGTAAAAGATATAAGTGAGGAGTTAATAAACGGCGAAATAAACCGAATAGCCAATAATTATTTAATGTACAGTACTTGGTTTAAGTAACTGTTTTTTTAATTAAAAATATTGCTGCTTTTTTACACATACTTTTAATATCATTAGCGTTTATAAATTAGTTTAAAACCAAAACTGCCAGTTTGTGAGAAGTGGAAAACCTGCAATTATTTTTAAATTAATTACTAATTTTGTAATAACATGAATTCCGAAAAACAAACACTATCAGTTGCCGAAATAGCTGCAAAATATATAAATCAAACTAATAGCCCTATTTTTTTAACGGGGAAAGCAGGTACAGGTAAAACAACTTTTTTACGACATATAATTGAGCATACTCATAAAAATGCAATTATTGTTGCACCAACAGGAATAGCGGCCATTAATGCGGGGGGGGTAACCATACACAGCCAATTTGGCGTGCCTTTTGGAGCTTTTGTACCCGATAGTACTTATATAAATGATAACTATCAAACAAATATAAACACACCTGCAACTATGCTTAAGCATTTAAATATGCGTGAGCAAAAACGACAGTTGCTTAAAAATTTAGAGCTCCTAATTATCGACGAAGTAAGTATGCTTAGAGCAGATTTATTAGATGTGATTGATTTTGTTTTAAAAAACATTCGTAAACAAACCTATAAACCTTTTGGAGGTGTGCAGGTTTTATTTATTGGCGATTTAATGCAACTGCCACCAGTTGTAAAAGACGATGAGTGGCACGTTTTGAGAAAATATTATAATAGTATTTATTTTTTTGATGCAAAAGTATTGCAACATCAAAAACCATTATACATTGAATTAGATAAAATTTATAGACAAACCGATACCGTTTTTATTGATTTACTAAACAACCTACGAAACAATAAAATAACAAAAGCAAATATTGAGTTATTAAACACATATTATAATCCAAATTTTGATGCCAGTAATGCATTAAACACAATAACACTAACAACTCATAACAACATTGCCGATACAAAAAACAAATTAGCATTACAGGCACTTAAAGGCAAAACATACAGTTACAATGCCACAATAACTGGCGATTTTAGCGAAAAAATGTACCCGCTCGATTTTATTTTAGAGTTGAAAGTTGGTGCTCAGGTAATGTTTATTAAAAACGATACCAGTAGTAGTAAATTGTTTTTTAATGGCAAAATAGGCGTTGTAACTAGGTTAACCGATAAAATAATTGAAGTAGATTTTAAAGATGGGTCGGCACCTTTTGAAGTTGAAACCTATGTTTGGAAAAACATAAAATACGAAAGTAACGCTGTAACAAATACAATTGATGAAGATACCATTGGTGAATTTGTGCAATATCCTATAAAATTAGCATGGGCAATTACCGTGCATAAAAGCCAAGGTTTAACTTTTGAAAAAGCTATTTTAGATATTAACAGAGCATTTGCACCAGGTCAAGCATATGTGGCATTATCGCGATTAAAATCGTTAAACGGGTTAGTACTTACCTCACCAATACAATTTAA
>JAYSUQ010000025.1:0-6367 GCA_043718985.1 Bacteroidota bacterium
CCTGCATTTAACTCGCCCGATGCCTATTGCGATGCACTTAAAAATGCAGGCTTCAACTTTTTAGTTACCGCTAATAATCACAGTATGGATACACAAGAAGAAGGCTTGCTAAGAACCATTAATGTTATTGCACAAAAAGGATTAGGTTACACAGGAACGTATAAAAACCAACGCGATAGAGATTCTATCCGTATATTAACAATAAAAGGAATAAAGCTTGCCATATTAAATTATACTTATGGCACAAACGGCTCGTACCCAACAACACTTCATAATTATATGTTAAACGTAATAGATTCGGCAACTATTGCAACCGACATTAAATTATCAAAGCAAAAAGGCGCCGATGCAGTTTTAGTTTTTTATCATTTTGGAATAGAAAATAATGCCGACCCAATAAAACCACAAAAAGATGCTGTTAAATTTGCATTAGAAGCAGGCGCTAATTTAGTAATTGGTGCGCACCCTCATGTTGTTGGCCCTACAGAAACTATATTTAATAAAACCATAAACGATACTGCTTTTGTAGCCTATTCGTTAGGTAATTTTTTATCAAATCAATATTGGCGGTATACCGATGCTGGAGTTATTTTAAATATTACTATCGAAAAAAATTACACTAAAAAAATTACACGTTACAAACAAAGTAGTTTTATGCCAACTTGGGTTTATCGTGGCGATGGTTTAAAAAAAATGCACGTTTTATTTCCAGCCCAATTAGCAAAAGATAGCTTAAAATTACCAACTTACTTAACCGAAACTCATCGCCAAAAAATGCTAGAAGCTTTTAACGACACTAAAAATATGATGATGAAAAACAATACTAAAATTGCTTTGAAATATGTTAAATAACTGAACTTTAACAAAAAAACAGTTATTTTTGAGAAATAATTTTGTTTAATGTTTTAAAATAGTAATTTAGTCTATTATAATATTGCCCTTATCACAAAAAAATTATGCACATAGCTATTGCTGGAAATATAGGATCAGGAAAAACAACATTAACCTCATTATTAGCTAAACACTATAAATGGACACCTCAATACGAGGATGCTGACGACAATCCTTATTTAAATGATTTTTATGAAGATATGCAACGTTGGTCGTTTAACTTGCAAGTTTACTTTTTAAATTCGCGTTTTGCGCAGGTTTTAGATATTAGAAAAGGTAAACAAAAAGTAGTTCAAGACAGAACTATTTATGAGGATGCTTATATTTTTGCGCCGAATTTGCACGCTATGGGATTAATGACAACGCGCGATTACGAAAACTATTTTACATTATTTAAATTAATGGATAGTTTAGTTAAAGCCCCCGATTTAATCATTTATTTAAGAGCATCGGTACCAACACTAGTTAAACAAATTCAAAAAAGAGGAAGAGATTACGAAAACTCTATTCGCTTAGATTATTTAAAAAGGTTGAACGAACGTTACGAAGCGTGGGTTACCACTTACGAAGGTGGTAAGCTATTAATTGTAGATATTGATGAAGTTAATTTTTCGGAAAACAAAGAAGATTTAGGTAAAGTTATTAGATTAATTGATGCCCAAGTAAACGGGTTATTTAAATAAGAATTAGTAGAACTATTGAGTACTCACTCACATAACGAGAAAGAATTTGTAAACGAGCAATTTGAGCTTGTTTTGCAAGATGCTATGCAAAACCAAGAGGTTTTAGTAACTCATTGTGGCGAATTAAACCAAACGCTTATATCTGCCTTAGAAAGTAGTGTTGAAGAAAAAGTAATTGAATTAGCAATTGCAAAAAGCCCCTTAAAAAAAATATTTTTCATAAGTGTAGAAACACTTCAAAATATGCACATACACGGGCATAAAAATAAAAGTGGCGAGCAACCAAACTTTTTTATTTTATCTAAAAACGGCACAAAAATAAATGTTGTATCGGCAAATTTAATTGCTAATAATGCTGTATCGGCTATAGAAAAACAAATTGAAGTTATTAACTCGTTTGATGATGAGAAAGCATTAAAAGCATTTTATTTAGAACATCTAGAAAACAATACCTTAAGCGATAAAGGTGGCGCTGGTTTAGGTTTTATTACTATTGGTATGAAAAGCGGTAATAAATTAATAACAAACTTTAAAAAAATTAGCGACGATTTCTCGTTGTTTACATTAACATCATCAGTTAATATCGATTAATTTTTTTACTTCAAATTTATCATTCACTTTTTTAATTAAATTAATGCCTGGGGCTTTGTTTTTTTCTATTAACCCAAATTTATTATCAATACCTAAAAACTTTGCACCATTATACGTTGCTGCTTTTAAAAGTGTTTCTGTTTTTAAATTTGGCATAAAAGTTAGTAAGGTATTTATCTCATCAACGATAGATAAATTTAAGTTACTCGCTAAGCTATCGGTACCAATTGTTAGGTTGCAATTTTGTTCAACTAATAAATCAATATCGGGCAAAGTGTTTTCTATATATAAATTTGCATTTGGGCACAAACACCAAAATAATTTTTTGTGAAGCTTGTTGGCAATATCAATATCATATTTATTAGTAAATGTATTATGCACAAGCAATGTGTTTACATCGCTATTAAAGCTTGTTATTACAGTTTGTAAGCTCGTTGTATTAGTTGGCTCAAAATAATTAATGGGTATGTTTAATGTGTTGTAAAGCCTTAAGTAATCGCCAGTTTTTGATTTGAAAAAATCATTTTCGGCACAACTTTCTTGATTGTGAATAGCGGTGGGTTTATTTAATTGGTTACAGTAATTTGTAATTTGATTTATTAACGGTAACGAAGTCGAATAAGGAGCGTGCGGAGATAGCGATACTGATAAATTATTTAATGTAAACTCATTTGCAATTAATTTGCCTGCATTAAAAACAGATGTTGCCATATTAGGGTTTAGTGCAATTAACTCAACAAATGTGTGGTAATATAATTTAGATTGTTGTTTTGCTTTAATAGATAATGTAGAGTTACTAATATCGCCAACGGCAACAATTCCATTTAAATACATGTCGTTATCTGCCTTAAGCATAAACTCAATTTGTAAATTATCGTTAATTGCATTACGATTTTTTATAACACTTAATCCAAAATTTACAATGCCTGTTTGCGGCTTAATTTTATTTTTTAAGTGGCTCAACTCTAAATGGCAATGTGTGTTTATAAAGCCTGGGCAAAGTATGCCATCAAAAAAAACAATGTTACTTGCATCAGTATCTTGTTTTAGTATAATATCAATAATACTATTTTTATCATCAATTACTAAAACTGAATTTGGATTTAAAAAATTAATACCCGAAAATATGTTCGTTGCTGTAATGTAGCGCATGTTGCTTTTATGAAATTTAAATTTAAAAAATTACAAATACAATGCCTAGTATAAATTTGTATTTTAGTAATCTATAAATTAACAATGGTTTTAATTAATACTATTTTAAAAAGCAATACTAAAATATATGCAAGCTTTGCTTTATTAATTATTTTATTTTACGCTCAAAGTTTATTTTATGGCTTTTCGCCAATGGATGAGCAATGGTTAATTATAAAAAAAGCCTCTACGTTAGGTAACTTTAATTCAATTATAAATGCATTTACAAAACCTGCAATTGGTATATATTACCGCCCTTTTTTAATGCTTTCGTTTATATTAGATTATAAATTAGCTAAATTAAACCCTTTATGTTTTCATTTATCTAACATCATTTACCATTTTGTTTTTTGTTGCTTACTGTACAAATTTCTAATTAAATTTAATTCCGAAAAACGAACGGTACTCCTACTATTATTTATATTTATTGCACACCCATTATTGTTACACGCTGTTGCTTGGATACCAGGACGAAACGATGTAATACTGGGAGTATTTACACTAGCAGCTTTAATTACATTACAAAACTTTTTAAGCACTCAAAAAACACATTATGCAATTACTCATTTTGTTTTTTTTATTTGCGCTCTATTAACTAAAGAAAACGCCATTGTTTTACCATTTATTTTTATTTACATATACTTTACAACAACACTTAAACATAAAAATAAATTTGTTGCATTTTGTGTATGTTGGTTTTTAATAAGCCTTACTTGGTATTTATTACGTGTAAATATTGTACATAATTTACTACCTACTGGTACAGATTTAACTGTAACTATTAAAAATTTTATTTACGCTAATTTTATATACTTAGGCAAAGTAGTAATACCTTATAATTTATCTGTTTTTCCTGTACTTAAAAATTCATCAATAATTGCAGGCGTATTAAGTGTTTTATTATTAATATTTAGTTGGTGTTATGTTGGCGTTAAATCTAAATCCATAGCATTATTAGGTTTGTTTATTTATGTAATAGTATTAGCCATACCTATTTGGTTTGGATCGGCAAATAGCGCGGGCGAGCATTTTGAACACCGTGCTTATACATCACTTGCAGGCTTGTTTTTATACTTATCGCAGTTAAAAATAAATTGGGCAAACATAAAAACAACATACGTTATCAGTTTAATATTAATACTATTTGGTATTAAAACAATTACACGAATTAAGGTTTATGAATCGGAAATTTCGTTTACAAATGCTGGATTAATTGATGCGCCAAATTATTACTTATTTCAGGTACAAAAAGGCGAATACGAATTTGCATCAAAAAATTACTTGGCTGCAATAAATTATTTTACAAATGCACTAAAATTAAGAACCGATAAGGCCGAAATTTATAATGGTAGGGCAAATTGTTATTCAGCTATAAATCAACATAAAAAAGCTATTAACGATTACACTAAATGTTTTGATTTAGTTGGATACAACGAAACAGTATTTATAAATAAATGCACAGCATATTATTTGTTAGGTGATTTTGAAAATGCAATGAAAGATTTACAAACATTAAAACAAAACAGAGCAACACACATTGCACCTAATATGGATAAAACAATTACTACTAAATGGATGACCTTTGAAATTGAAAAACTTACAAAACAAATAATAACACAACCAAATAACGATGGCTTGTTTTACGAAAGGGCTAAATATTATTTTAAATTAAAGCAATATAATAATGTAAAATTAGATTTAAAAACGGCTAGTTTAATAAATCCTAAAAACATTGAATATAAAAATGCGTTGCTGCAGTTGAATTTTTAGCTGTTTGTAATTTAATTAACGCTGCTAACTTTAATAGCTAAAAGGATGCGAAATTAGCCAAGGATAAAAAGTAATTAGTTGCAAACAAAAAACGCCTAGTAGCAATAAATAATAATGATTTATTTTTATAAAATATGTCCCTAGTATAATTGATATAGGAAAAATAATAGAAACATATCTTGGCATACAAGCAACCGAACCAGACGTCATAGGTAATAATATATTTATCCAAATTAATAAATTCATACTTAATGTAAATTTTTTACGATAAATAATTAAAAGTATCATTACTACAATAATATATACTGAGTTAAACTGTGTAGTAAAATCGCTACGCCTAAATAAACTAAGTAATGGAAACATAAATTGCTTATACCAACCAGCCTGTGCTTTAATAAAAGCAAGGTAAAATCCTGTCATACTTTTTTGATAAAAACAATAAAGTAATAATGATAAAGGGGCAGAAACAAAAATGAGTAAATCTTTTAAATAGTTTGATTTATTGTTTTTAAAATAATTTATTATTCCTTCATTTTGCTCAATAAAAAATAAATATAACGGTAAAATACACACAATGCCATTTGGGCGCACTAATACTAATGGAATTAATAGCACACTTGTTATCCAATATTTTTTTAAATAAACTGTAATAAATGAAAACGCTAATAATGAAAAAAATAGTGCCTCGGTATAGCTAAATAAATATAATTTGTCATAAATTTGTAAATCAAAATAATAAGTCATAAATTTGTACATGGCTTAATGTATTTTAACAAATTTACCAAAATAATTAATGTTATTTAAGGTGATGACTTTAAAGGAATTCCAAATAAAAAATAGGGGTATTTATTAAGCGAAAATAACGGCGAGAAACTTAGCAATTGTTTGAAAGATAATTGCGTCGTAAATAAAAACATAGCAAGCTAACTATTTATTATAGTAACCATTTAGCTGATTTGTAAATTAGTAATTAAGGCACAATTTTTATACGACTTTTAAAATTCACGAACGTTTGATGAAAAATATAATTTTTACCGCCCACAATAAATTCATGATAATTGTTAAATGAAATTTCTAAATCACAAGAGTCCCTACCTGCTAAATTGGCTAATTCGGTTAAATTTAAATTTATATTATTGGTGTTATATTGGTATTTAAAAAGCAACAAATCTCCATCATCAATTTTAATATAAGTATACACTATAAACCGAGTAAATAATTAAAAAGGCTCAAAAGTCTTA
>JAYSUQ010000241.1:0-8910 GCA_043718985.1 Bacteroidota bacterium
AAGTATTGATGCAAAAAACGGAGCCGCATACTTAAACCGTGGCATTGCAAAACAAATGTTACGCGATGAAATAGGTGCTTGTAACGACTGGAAAAAAGCTGCCGAACTTGGTGTAACAATTGGTAAATCATATTCGGCAGGTATTTGCGATTAATTATTTTTAATTATTATTTAATTTAACATGAAAAATATAACAGTATTATTATTTATTTTAATTACAGGCATAACCCTTGCCCAAAATGTACCTTTCGAAAAAAGTGCTTTTCCTGATAAAAAAGACGAGTTTAAAGAAGCGCGTAACCAGCTAAAAATGGGCGATGAGTTATTTGATTATGGAGAAGGTGGCTACCGTGGTGCTTTGCCTTATTATTTAAAAGCGCAGGCATTTAATCCTAATAACGACTTGCTTAATTTTAAAGTTGGTTTTTGCTACACACACACACACGAACGCGCAAAGTGTATTAAGTATTTTCAGCGTGCCTATGAGTTAAACCCAACTATTGATAAAAAAATTCATTACTTTTTAGGTTATGCCTATCACCTAGAAATGAATTGGGATAAAGCAATTGCAGAATATGAACAATACAAAGCAACCGTTAAAGATGCTACCGAAATTAAAGCAACAAACAAACGTATTTATGAATGCCAAAGCGGAAAGGAATTAATAAAAAACCCAGTACGCGTTTTTATTGATAATGCAGGCGCTAACGTTAACACTCAATACAACGATTACACCCCAGTAATATCGGCCGATGAAAGCGTGTTAATGTTTACATCGCGAAGAGTAGGCACAACTGGCGATGCTATTGATGAAGGATTAAATGAACCTATGGAAGATATTTACGTTAGTTATAAAGAAGGAAAAAACTGGAGTAAAGCCGCAAATTTAGGTGCGCCTGTTAACACAATTAATCACGATGCTGTTGTTTGCTTATCGCCCGATGGACAAAAATTAATTTCGTTTAATGGTAAAAAAAATGGGGGCGATTTATTTATATCCTTACTTGAAGGTAATAAATGGACAGAGCCAGATAACATGGGAAAAGCTATTAATACTAAAGGTCACGAGCCATCTGCAACTTTTTCATTTGATGGGAAAATAATTTATTTTGTAAGTGATAGAGATGGTGGCTTAGGCGATCACGACATATATGTTACTAATACTAACGCAAAAGGCAAGTGGGAGTCGGCTACAAACGCTGGTTCGATTTTAAATACCGAATATAATGAAGACGGTGTGTTTATGTTGCCCGATGGTAAAACCATGTTTTTTTCATCAAAAGGACATAACTCAATGGGAGGATACGATATTTTTAAAACAACTTATGAAAATGGAGCTTGGACAAAACCTTTAAACATGGGCTATCCCATTAACACGCCAAACGACGATGTGTTTTTTCAATTAGCAGCTAACGGCATACATGGCTATTACTCAAAAGCAGCTAACGATGGTTTAGGTGGACAAGACATTTATAAACTTACGTTGTTAGGGCCCGAAAAACAACCCTTACTGTTAAATGAAGATAATTTACTAGCTAGTGTAGCCGCACCTGTTAGCGACTTTAAAGCCGAGAAAATTATATCATCGGGACCAAAAATGACTGTATTAAAAGGCGTTATTCGCGACGATAAAACCAAGCAACCACTTGAAGCGCAAATAGAATTAGTAGATAATACAGCTAACGAATTAATTGCTACATTTAAATCGAACAGTACAACAGGTAAGTATTTAGTGAGTTTACCTTTTGGAAAAAATTATGGTATTGCAGTTAAAAAAGATGGCTACTTATTTCACTCCGAAAACTTTGACATACCAGCAAGTGCAGATTACCAAGAAGTAGAAAAAAATGTAGACTTGAAAAAAGTTGAAGTTGGACAATCTATTGTATTACGAAACATATTTTTTGATTTTGATAAAGCAACCATTAGACCCGAATCGGCAAATGAGTTAGAACGCTTAATAAAATTATTAAACGAAAACCCTACATTAAAAATAGAATTAGGTAGCCATACCGATAGTAAGGGTAGTGATGATTACAATCAAAAACTTTCGCAATCGCGGTCGCAATCGGTAGTAAGTTATTTAATAACAAAAGGCATTGCAACCGATAGGTTAGTTGCTAAAGGCTATGGCGAAACCGTTGCAGTAGCAACAAATGATACTGATGATGGAAGGCAACAAAATAGAAGAACCGAATTTAAAATTTTAAGTAAATAAAATTAAATTTTATTACAAGAAATTACGTTAGTTCAAAAAATAATAGCGAATAAAAAATAAAAACACAATGAAAAAAATAGTGAAAATTTTAGGTATTAGTTTAATAGCAATTATTGGGTTATTAATTGCGGCGCCTTTTTTATTTAAAGATAAAATAGTATCTATAATAAAAGAACAAGCTAACACAAACCTTAATGCAAAAGTTGATTTTGGCGACTTTGATTTAACACTAATTTCATCGTTTCCTGATTTTAGATTTAAAATTAATAAAGTTAGTGTTATTAATTTTGCACCATTTGAGGGGGATACTTTGGCGTATATTAACCAGCTATCGTTTGATTTAAATTTAATGAGTGTTATTAGTGGCGATAAATATCAAATAAATTCGTTAATTGTTGATGAAGCAATAATTAATGCAACGGTACTAATTGATGGTAAAGCAAGTTATGATATTGCAAAAGCAGATACCACAAAGCCAACAACGCCAACAGATACGAGTGCTACTAAATTTGCTTTAAAATTAAAAGAATTTAAAATTAAACACACCAATATTACGTACAACGATTTTAAAGGCGGTACCAATGCAATACTAAAAGATTTGAATTATACTTTACAGGGCGATTTTACGCAAGATGTATTTGTGCTAAGTAACTTGTTAGAAATTGCAGAAACAACTGTAAAAACTGGTGGCGTAGCTTATTTAAACAAAGTTAACACCCGATTTAAAGCAGACTTAGATATGGACATGCCAAACATGAAATTTATTTTTAAAGAAAATGAATTAGCTTTAAATCAACTCGCCTTATCGTTTGATGGCTTTGTGGTAATGCCTAAACAAGATATTGATATGGATTTAAAATTTGCAACAAAGCAAACCGAATTCAAATCTATTTTATCATTAATACCAAGCGTGTATAGTAAAGATTTTGCCAATGTGCAAACTAAAGGTAAATTAACACTTAATGGCTTAGCTAAAGGCACAATGCACACTAGTAAAGATGGCAAAAGCGATAAATATCCATCGTTTGAAATTAATTTAGCTGTAGCCGATGCAATGTTTAAATACCCAACGTTACCTAAAGCTGTTAACGATATTAACATTGATGTGCACGTTGAAAATAAAAAAGATTTTTTAGATGCAACTACTATTGATGTAAACAAATTTCATGTAAACATGGCAGGAAATCCTGTTAATATTTGGGCACACGTTAAAACACCCATCAGCGATCCAAATGTAACAGCCGAGGTAAAAGGTGTTGTAAATTTAGCATCAGTTAAAGAGTTTATTCCCTTAGAAAAAGGAGATGCCATGAGCGGTATTGTTAAGGTCGATATAGCGGCAGCTGGTCGCATGAGTAGTATTGATAAAAAACAATACGATCAGTTTAAACTATCGGGTAATTTGCAAATAGATAATATGAATTACAAAACAACAGCCCTACCCTACGAAGTGTTGTTAACGGTAATGAAACTAAATTTCACCAATCAGTTTGTTGAGTTAACTGCTTTTGATGCCTTAATGGGAAAATCGGATATAAAGGCGCAAGGAAAAATAGAAAACTTTATGCAATATGTATTTAAAAACGAACTCATTAAAGGTAATTTTAATGTACAATCTAACTTATTAGATGTTAACCAACTAATGGGTACTACAAATACAGCAACAACAGTTGCAAAAACAGATACTGCCAAAACAAGCACAGGCACAACACTTGTACCAAGCAACATTGATTTTGTTTTAAATGCAACATTTAATAAAGTACTTTACGATAACTTAACGTTAGATAACATGCTGGGTAATATTACAATTCGCGATAGCAAAGTGGATATGACAAACTTAAAAATGAATACCCTAGGCGGCACCATGTTTTTAAATGGTTATTACGAAACAACAAATCCTAAAAAACCAACCGTTAAAATGACTGCCAAAGTAGAAAACTTTGATATTCAAAAAACATTTATGGCTTTTAATACTGTGCAAAAACTAGCTCCTATTGGAAAATATGCAACAGGTATGTTTACAGGTACTTTAGAGAACTTTAAGTCAGATTTAGATGGTACAATGATGCCGATAATAAACTCTATTAGTGGTGGTGGTTTGTTTAAAACAAACAGTGTTACCATTAGTAATTTTGAAGCTTTTACAAAATTAGGCGATGCGTTAAAAATACCATCATTAAAAACACAAACTATAAAAGATTTGTTAGCCGATTATGAATTTAAAGATGGCAGAGTTAATTTGCGTAACCCAGTTAAAACAAAAATAAACAACATACCCGCCGAAATTACTGGCTCAACAGGCTTTGACCAAACATTAGATTACACTTGGAAATTGGATATACCATCAGAAATGTTTGGAGCACAAGCAGCATCAATTGTAACTGGCTTACTAGGGCAAGCTGGCTCGGCAATTGGTACAAACATTGCCTTACCAAAAACAATTAAAGCTAACATTGGTTTTGGTGGCACGGTTACAAAACCAACTTTAAAAACATCATTTAATAAAGCTGGTGCCGCATCGGTTAAAGATGCTGCTGTATCTGTAGTTAAAGATAAAGTAAACCAACAAGCTCAAAAATATTTAGCCGATGCGCAAGCGCAAGTAGATAAAATTAAAACCGAAACGCAAACCCAAGTAGATAAATTAAAACAAGAGGGTTATGCGCAGGCAGATGCATTGGTTGAGCAAGCATCAAACCCTATATCTAAATTAGTTGCTAAAAAAGCAGCCGAGGTTGCTAAACGCGAAGTAGATAAAAAAGCACAACGTGTGTTAGATGAAACTGATACCCGTTGTAATAAAATTTTAGAGGAGGCTAAAGCAAAAAGCGCAGCCGCAACAAGTAAATAATACTACTAATTTTGTTATTAGTTAATTATAAAGATTTAAGTAAAAAGCCTGTTTTTTTTAAATCGTTCCAAAACTGTGGGTACGATTTAGAAACAACTTCTGCATCTTCAATAATTACATTATCATAAATTAAGCTTAATGGTGCAAATGCCATTGCCATGCGATGATCGTTATAGGTTGCTATATAAATTGTAGCGTCTTGCGTTTCTGTTTTTGTAAATTGATAGGTAATTGTATTTAATGTTATTGAGGCATCACATCCAAATTTAATTAATTCGTTTTTTAATGCAAGTATTCTATTTGTTTCTTTAATTGTTAATGTATCTAAACCCTTAGCTTCAAAAGAAGTTTTTAAACCTACACAAGTACCAATTACTGTTTGTGCAATATCAGGGCAATTAATAAAATCAATGTTTATAGGCTCATCAATTAATAATTTTATTTTTGTAATAGTAACTCCTGTTTCATCAATTATACTATCAACACCAAACGCTTTATAAATACTAACACAGGCGCTATCGGGTTGCAAGCTATTTTTGTTTAACGATTTTAAATACACCTTTGTGTTAATTGGCGATAAGGCAATTAAACTAAAATAGTAAGAGGCAGCACTCCAATCACTTTCAATAAAAAAGTACGATTTATTATAGGTATAAACAACTGGCTTAACTGTAATTGTGTTTTGATTAACTGTAACATCTGCGCCAAACTCCTGCATTATTGCAACCGTCATTTCTATGTATGGTTTTGATACACAGTTTTTTTCGATTACTAACTCCAATCCGTTTTTAAAATAGGGCGCAACTAAAAGTAATGCACTAATAAATTGACTACTAACATTACCATTAATTTTTACTTTACCTCCATTAATTTTTTTTCCTTTTATAATTAATGGTGGATAGCCTTCGTTTTTTTTATAGGTTATATCGGCACCTAATGCTTGCAGAGCATCAACTAATTCTTTAATGGGGCGTTGCTGCATTTTTTCAGAGCCAGTTAATTCAAACTCTTCTTCGTTTTGCAAACAAAGTAAGGCTGTTAAAAAACGCATATCGGTGCCAGCATAACCTATATCAATAATTTTTGAAGTTTGATTATTTATTTCGGATAGTGCATTTATTAACTGGTTGGTGTCGTCTGAATTTGAACAATTTTTTATATCTAATACTAATCCCGATAAGGCCTTAATAATTAATACACGGTTACTAATACTTTTAGACCCTGGTAAACTAATGACACCACTAATGGGCAATGAAGGTTTATGTAATTTTAAATTCATTATAATTTTATACCAACGGTTAACATTACAAAATGCGAATTAACAACTAAATTAGTAGGCGCAAACGATTCGCTAAAATAAAATGGCGACAAGGCATACCTTAATTGCAGCTCGGCAAATAGTGCATTGTGGCGCATTAGGGTGTTTTTTTGAACGCCCCCAGCAAAGCATAAAAAGGAATTATCGTTAGCTTTAAAAATTGGATTTTTAAATTTTAAATGCTCACTGGCATTAAATTTTTCGGCGCCGTTATTACTTACTTTTAAATTAGCCGATGCTAAAATGCGGTACACATAACCCGCATATACATAAGCCGAAATGTGTGCGTTATTTTCTTTTTGAAACGATTGTTTAATTTGAATTGGTATATCAATTTCATTTATTTGTAATTGATACTTGGCACTCATATTACCATTATATAATTTTAAGCTATCGTTATAAAAATAATACGAGTTAAAATTTAAACCGTGAAACGAATACTCTACGCCAATTAATAAAAACGATGTTGTTTTTTTATTTAACCGTATTTCTTCTTTTACCGAAACATTAAATGCTAACTTTTGTTGCGGTTTTGCGGTATGGTTTTTATTTGTTTTGTAAATACCAATAACTGGCGATACGCCAAATCGAGTTTTATAAACAGGGTTGCTACGTGTATTGCGCAATTGTATCCCACCATCTGATTGTGATTTTATATTACAAAAAAGTAATACAAAAAATAGTGCTAAAAAATATGCGCTGTAGTTTTTCAAATGATAATTACTAATTAGGTAACTTTTGCTTTATATAATGGTACCGTGCTGCAAGGCTCGCCAAACATAATTGATTTTGCATAAGGTTGCAGCCCAACTACTAATTGCACATATGCGTTAGTTGTTACTGGTAATTTACTACAACCTTTAATTACAACGCGTTGGTTAGTGTAATTTTTAAAGTTTATAGTTAAAAGGCTTTCATTATATAATACAGTTTCTAAAGCATCTAAGTTACCAAAAATTATTTTTTTGGCAAAAGGTTGTAATGCAATACTAATAAGCATAAATGCCCAAGTTGGCACAATGGCATCGGCAGTGCAAGTAATAGCAACAAATTTATTTTGATATGTGCTCCAATTATGGAGTTTTATAAAATCTCTAAAATCTTTTTCTTTTAAAATTAATTCGTGAAATAGCAAGGGTTTTAAATCAAATAATACACGTTCACCAACAGGATAAAAATCTTCCAAATTAATGGTTATTAAACCACTGTTAGCTACTTTATTTATTATTTCGTTTTGCATTTTTAGTTAAAGGTAATACGTTGCTTTTTTTTAATTTTCTTATATATATTACATAAAACCCAACTCAAGTTGTGCTACATCGCTCATCATTTCTTTAGTCCAAGTTGGTTCAAATGTTAATTTTAAATCGGCAGTTTTTATGCCTTGCACTAATTTTAATTTTTGTTCAATTTCGGCAGGCAACGTTTCGGCAACTGGGCAATTTGGCGAGGTAAGAGTCATCAATATTTTTAATTCAGCATCGTCGTTCAAATCCAATTCATAAATTAAACCTAATTCCCAAACATCTACGGGTATTTCGGGATCAAAACAAGTTTTAATTTCATCAATTACACGTTGCATTAACTCGGTATTTTTGGTAATAATAATTGCACCCATTTTTTTTATTTAATTAAAATTTATATCCTTTAAAAGTTTTTGTAAATTCGGCATCATCTATTTTAGGATTTACTTGTAGGTAATGGTAATCGTATTGTTCAAACAATCCTTTATCATCTAAAATTTTTACACCTATTGGTAAATCATATAATTTATCAATATACAACGTTACATCTTTTGCATAATGGGTTGGTACTTTAAGTACTTGCCCAACTTTTAATATATCAAAATAATCGTTTAGTTTTTTATTGGCTTCTAAAATCATGTACTCGCTTATGTGTAATTTACGGGCAATGCTTGTAATGCTTTCGTTTGCCAAAACTGTGTATGTGTTGTACCCAAAATCTTTATTAGTTATTGTAATTTTGTGGCAAGGGCGGTTATTGTAATTTTCATCTCCCTCTAATTTAAAATAATCATCAAAATCTTTTCCAACTTTAAGAGCTATGTATTCAATAATATTTCCAAAATAATCAAACCCCATTTCGTTAATAGTATGGTGTTGGTCTTGTCGCATTAAATCGCCCAGGGGGTCTAAACTTAAATTAATGTACGGAAAAAAATTTGGTTTAACATAAGCCTTATTTTTATTCCAACCATTAACCCACAACAGCTCAATACCCTTAATGTATAAATATATTTTGCGGGGCGAACGGTTTAATTTTACTGATGATTCGTAATGATTAAAACCTTTTTTGCCGCGCTCGGTTATTTTTAAACTGTATTTAATTCGTTCTAAATTAGATATTGATTTAACCATACTAAATACAATATCTTTAGCTGTAGCAGTTGGTTTTTGAGCTACTAATTGAGTACTGCAAAAAAATAAAATAAAATAAAATCTTTGTAGTGTTGTTTGTAGTTTAAACATAGATTACAAAGGTAAAATAATCTTTAATAAATTT
>JAYSUQ010000242.1:0-8905 GCA_043718985.1 Bacteroidota bacterium
GTTTACAAACATCCCCCATACACGAAGTATTAATTGATAAAGCGGTATTAGGTTGGAAAGAATATGAATTAGAATTACTTCGCGATCAAAAAGATAACGTTGCTATTATTTGTAGCATTGAAAATTTTGATCCAATGGGCGTGCATACAGGAGACAGCATTACCGATGCACCCGCACAAACATTAAGCGATAGTACTTATCAAAAGATGCGTACCATGGCTATTAAAATGATGCGTAGTATTGGTAATTTTAGTGGCGGCTGTAATGTGCAGTTTGCATTGAGTGACGATGAAGAAGAAAAAATTATTGCTATTGAAATTAATCCACGCGTGTCTCGTTCATCAGCATTAGCAAGTAAAGCCACTGGTTACCCAATTGCTCGTATTGCTAGTAAATTAGCTATAGGTTACACATTAGATGAATTACAAAATCAAATTACTAAACAAACATCAGCATACTTTGAACCGACCTTAGATTATGTGATTGTAAAAATACCTCGTTGGAACTTTGATAAATTTAAAGGGTGTAATCGTGAGTTAGGTTTCCAAATGAAATCGGTTGGAGAGGTAATGGCCATTGGTCGTTCGTTTCAGGAAGCCTTACAAAAAGCTTGTCAAAGCTTAGAAATTAAACGTAATGGTTTGGGTGCTGATGGAAAAGAAAATACCAACCAAGCAGAATTGTTAGCAGGTTTAGAAAGACCAAGCTGGAATCGTTTGTTTATGATTTACGATGCTATGAAATTAGGTATCTCTATCAAAACCATTCAAAAATTAACGCGTATTGATATGTGGTTTTTAGAGCAAATTGAACAAATGATTGCTTTAGAAAACGAAGTGAGTAAATACAAATTAGCTGATATTCCTCGTGATATATTATATGAAGTAAAACAAATGGGATATGCCGATAGGCAAGTGGCGCATTTATTACGTTGTTTAGAAAGTGAAGTGTATAATAAGCGTAAGGAAATGAACATCAACCGTGTATTTAAAATGGTTGATACTTGTGCGGCTGAGTTTGAAGCCAAAACACCTTACTATTATTCAACCTTTGAAGATGAAAACGAAAGTATTCGTTCTGATAAAAAGAAAGTTATTATTTTAGGGTCTGGGCCTAATCGTATCGGACAAGGTATTGAGTTTGATTACAGTTGTGTTCACGGAGTTTTAGCAGCTAAAGAGATGGGTTACGAAACCATTATGATAAACTGCAACCCCGAAACCGTTAGTACAGATTTTAGCACGGCGGATAAATTATATTTTGAACCCGTTTTTTGGGAACATATTTATGACATCATTTTGCACGAAAAACCCGAAGGTGTTATTGTGCAACTAGGTGGGCAAACAGCTTTGAAACTGGCAGAGAAACTGGAGCGCTACGGAATCAAAATTATTGGAACAGATTACAAATCGTTGGATTTAGCAGAAGATAGAGGAAGATTCTCCAACTTGTTAAAAGAAAATAACATTCCTTATCCAAAATTTGGAGTAATTACAGATGCTGAAGAAGCAATTACTTTATCTAAAGAATTAGGTTTTCCGTTATTAGTTCGTCCGAGTTATGTGTTAGGTGGGCAATCAATGAAAATTGTAATTAACGAAGAAGAGTTAGAGCAACACGTCGTAAAATTATTACATGATTTACCAGGCAATCAAGTGTTATTAGATCACTTTTTACAAAATGCTATTGAAGCAGAATCTGATTCTATTTGCGATGGAAAAGATGTTTATATTATTGGTATGATGGAACATATTGAACCTGCTGGTATTCATAGCGGCGATAGTTATGCGGTGTTACCAACATTCGATTTATCAGAAAATGTTTTAAAGCAAATGGAGCAGCATACAAAAACAATAGCTGTAGCATTAAAAACTGTTGGTTTATTAAACATTCAGTTTGCTATTAAAGATGAGGTGGTTTATATTATCGAAGCAAATCCTCGTGCATCGCGCACCGTACCTTTTATTGCTAAAGCTTATGACGAACCTTACGTAAATTATGCTACCAAAGTTATGTTAGGCGCTAAGGTAAAAGATTTCACATTCGCTCCTAAGAAAAAAGGATATGCGATTAAAATTCCTGTATTCAGTTACGATAAGTTTCCTGAAATACAAAAAGAATTAGGTCCCGAAATGAAAAGTACAGGCGAAGCAATTTACTTTATAGAAGATTTGTATGATGAATATTTTCAAAACATTTATAGCGAACGAAATTTATATTTAAGTAAATAATATGAGCTACATTATATCTGGCATACAACAATTGGGTGTTGGTAACACCAATGTTAACGAAACATTTAAATGGTATCGCCAAGCGTTTGGTACCGATATTAAAATTTTTGAGGAGGCTGCGATGGCCGAACTCATGTTGCCATACACAGCAGGCAAGCCACATGCTAGGCATGCTGTTTTAGCAATTAGTATGAATGGTGGTGGAGGTTTTGAAATTTGGCAATACACGAGCAGAATAGCGCAAAATGCCGAATTTAAAATTCAGTTAGGTGATATAGGTATTTTTGCGGGTAAAATAAAATCGTACAACATACAAGCATCTTACAATCATTTAAAAAACTTTGGTGCTAAACTACTAACTAACATTACCAAAACGCCCGATGATAGAAATCATTTTTATATTGAAGATTTGTGGGGTAATGTGTTTGAAATAATAGAAGAAAAAACATCGTGGTACCAACAAAAAAACGTGAGTACTGGCGGTGTGTTAGGTGCTGTTATTGGTGTAAGTAACATTGATGCATCAATTAATTTATATAAAACAGTTTTAGGTTTTGATAAAGTTTTGAGTGATACCACAACAACCTTTGCTGATTGGAGTGGTGTTGAAGGTTCTCAAAAAAAATTTAGGCGCGTAGTGTTACGAAATAGTAAGCCGCGCCAAGGTAGTTTTGGCCCACTACTTGGTGATAACGAAATTGAATTAATACAAGCTTTAGATTACACACCTAAAAAGATTTTTGAAAACCGACTGTGGGGCGATTGTGGTTTTATACATTTGTGCTTTGATATAAAAAACATGCCCGCCTTGCAGGAAGCTTGTAATAACGCTGGGCAACCTTTTACTATTGATGGTGGTGCAGGTTTTGAAATGGGCGAAGCCGCTGGGCACTTTACTTACATTGAGGATGCCGATGGAACGCTAATTGAATTTGTTGAAACAAAAAAATTACCCGTAATAAAAAAATTAGGTTGGTATTTAGATTTGCGAAAGCGTGATCCTAAAAAGGCCTTACCTAATTTTATTTTAAAAGCGTTGCGGTTTAGTAGAGTTAAAAACTAAACCCATTTTTAAAGTTTACCAGCTAATGTGCAAACTAATTTGTATTTATTTGTTTTTCCGTTTAAGTTAAACAACTCAACATAAACTACATAAATACCAATAGCTGCTTTTTCGTTATCGTCGTTAATGCCATTCCAACTAAACACGCCCTCATCAGCTAATTGTTGGTTACGTATTAAGTAACGCACCTGCCTGCCTTTGCTATCGTAAATATAAACGTTGGCTGCTTTTCCTATCTCATCTAATTTATACGATATGTTTAACACATCGTTATAACCATCATTATCGGGCGAAAATAATGGGCTTGGTATTGTTACGCCACTACCGCCATCAGCTAATAAATATTGTGAGTTTTTATAAGCAGGTGTTGCAAAACCAACTCCTTCGGCAGCGCTATTCCAATTTGTTCTATCATCTGTAGCACGGTTAAAATCTATCCGCTCAAGCGATACACCTTTTGTTATGTTTAATAACGGAAAATGTAGTTTACTGGTGTATTTAAAATTATCAACAACTACAAAGCTATCACTGCTTAAAGTAACTACATCATCTGTTGTATTCATACTTGGCAAGGTTGCTACATCTAAAAAGCCTGTAGGGTTAATGGTTTGATATTGTTGCTTAACTATTGTTTGGTTTTCGCTTAGTACCAAATAGGTTTTAGGAAACAACAAGTAGCCATCTGTTGTTATAAGTTCTGTATAGGTTAAATTACCTGTTAAAGTATCCATTGAACCTATACGTAAATTTTTTAAATCAATTACTTTATTACTACGGTTATAAAGCTCAACAAAATCAACACCATTTGTGTTAGGGTCAAATAAAATTTCGTTAATTACCACATCGTTTGCTTTGGGTTGTTGCGGCAATGCAAATGCGGCAGTTCCAAGTGTTAATGGGTTTCCTACACAATCGGTTATAGCATTTAAAACTGTACAATTATACGTAATACCAATTTGCATAGGCGCAGATAGTTTTACAATTACTTTTTTATAATCGGGCGCAACAGGCATTATATACGTTGGTGTAGTTAAGCCATTATCAAACGTGTAGTTAGTAGGGTTTAGTAGTGTAGCATAACTAAGCGACTCGCTAAACACTAACATAATTGTGTCGGCATCAATTATATTTATTCTATCAAGTGTTGGATTTGTTGCATCGGCATTTGTTGCTGCAACCGAGTTAACTGTGCCTGGTGTACCGCCATTTGTATTAGTGCTTGCGTGCCAATTACTTTGACCGCCACAAGGATTATTGGCATCAATTTGTTCCATACTCCAGCCACCATCTTGTTTATTAACATCGTTGTACCAAGTGCTCGAATAAGTAATGGCATTTATAACAACATCGTTCGAATCTTTTAACGATAAGGTTGTACCGCTATTTAATAACGACGGAAAACTTACTACCTCTGCAACCGATACTCCAAAATTATTATAAAACACATCGTTAGTACCAACGGCAGCTAAAACAACATAACCATTTGCGGGTATAGTAACATTTGGTAAACTACCTGTAGTCGTTAACGACGAAAATTTCCAATTTTTTAAATTGATATTAAAATTAGTTCTGTTTTTTAGTTCAACATATTCTTCGTTTGGTAACGATTGGGCGGGATCTGGATCGGGCATTAATTCATTTATTACAACATCGTAGGGTTTTGCTGTGTAGCGCGAAAAAGATTGGGTGTTGGGCGTTAATGCGTTACCGTTACAATCAGTAATACCGTTAATAGTTAGCGTATAATTTGTTGCATTTTGTAAAGCCGTTGCTAATGTTAATGTAACACATAAATTATCGCTACTTGCTGTTGCTAATGCTGGCGAGCCTATTGCGTTATTAATTACATAATTTAAGTTGTTATTTAATTGTGATGTTGCAATAACATCATTAAAGCAAACTAAAACATGAGTAGAGTCAATAACGGTAACACCATTTATACGTGGGCCAAAAACATCGGGTGTAATATTATAAACCGAATTTACCTTGCCTGGCGTGCCGCCATCTGTGCCATTGCTTGCTATCCAATTGTTTGCTTGTAGGCAATTGTTATTTGCATTTGGGTTAATTAACTCTAAACTCCAACCTCCTGCTTTTTTTGTGGTGTTTCTATACCAAGTATCTAAATAATTAACGCTATCAATAAAACTACCAGTTGAGCTTTTTAAATATACATCGTCGCCGGTATTGCTGAGTGATGGAAAAGAAGCAACTCCAATTACATTTGTGTAACCTAAGCCAGCACCCATTAAATTAGTAACCGAGTTTGTGGTACAAATAGCTACGTAACTATTTGGTTGCAAAACATAAGTGCCAATTGTTGCGCCAGTTCCTGCGTATGTATCGGCAATTTTAAACCCATTTAAATCTATTGGATTAGCCGATTTGTTAAACAACTCAACATATTCCATTCTAAAAGCATTAATAACTGTTGATGGCGCAGCCATAATTTCACTAACAATAATATCTTTAAAACCAACTGTTATGGGTGCAAAATAGGTAAAGGTAGTTGTTGTGGTTACTATTGTATTTAAAGCAATATCTTGCACGTTAGTTATGGTTAATGTGTTTGCTGTTGCATTAGCAAATACTGTTGGAGCAAAACTTAAATGTACCAATGCTAAATTACTGACGTCGCGTGTTGCGCTAGTAGGGTTAGCTAATCCATTATTAGCACTATAATTTGTTGTCGCTTGGGCAGATGCTAAAGTAATCGGCTCACTAAATAACACATCTACATCTGTACTATTAATAACGGTTGAGTTTATTACTGTTGGTGCAGTTACATCGGTTGTGTAAGTAAATGCAGTTGTTTGTGTTGTAATGGCATTTGTAAACAAATCTTGCACTCCAGTTACTGTTAATGTGTTTAATGTATTGTTTGCAAAAGGGTTTGCAAATGTTAAATGAACCAATGCATTATTTGTTGCATCGCGCAAAGCTGTTGTTGGATTAGCTATACCATTATTAACATTATAATTTGTAAGTACTTGCGCGCTTGTTGCATCAAGGTTTTCGTTAAATAATACATCTAAAGCTGTGCTCGATAAAATGGTGTTACTAACAATTGTTGGCGCGGTTATATCTTGCGAAATTGAAATATCATCAAAAAAATGTTTGCCAAAAAACGAGGCTGTTGATTGCACCACTAAAAAACCAAAATTTGCCGATGTAGTGTGGGTAGCGTCTGTAGTAGGTGTGCCTTCGGTAACATAACTAGTTCCTAAGCCTGTCATATCTCTTTCTAAAGTAAATACATTTGTTGATGAACGCGTTACTTTAATTTTAATTAAATTATTTGTAGAGCTTGCTACCGTTGCATTTACGCCGTCAATTAAAATTGATTTTATTCCATTTACATTTTTATATAACGAAACATCATCGTTTGTATTGCCAATTCGAACAAAATACCCGTTTAAGGTTGATGATAATAAATTTACGTTATCTGCTGTTAAATAAGCATCTACATAATTAGAACCCGATGTGGCTTGTTTTATATTTATCCAAAACTCCCAAGTGCAATTGTTTGCTAAGGTGTTAGGCGTGCTAATATAAAAACTAGTATTGGTTACAGTGTTTGCTGATACTAGTTGGCTTGTTGCATTAACCGAAAAATCAGTGGGCGCTATGCTAGTCCAAACTGGGTTGTTAGTATAATCACCATCGGTAAATGTTTCGTTAAGCTGTGCAAAACTCATTAACGATATTAAAACAGCAATGCTTGTGTATGTAAATTTTATCATTTCAAAAAATATTATTAAAAAACCAAGATAAGAAATTTTTTTGATAGCCAATAATTTAACACCTTTGATTTATATTTTAAATTATAATAAAATGAAAATTGCAGTAGTTGGTGCCACTGGTTTAGTTGGCACAAAAATGTTAGAGGTATTGGCCGAGCGAAATTTTCCGTTAACAGATTTGTTAGTAGTTGCTTCCGAAAAATCAATAGGTAAACAACTCGTTTTTAAAGGTAAAAGTTATACTATTGTTTCGATGGATGACGCCATTGCGGCTAAGCCACACATCGCATTGTTTTCGGCAGGAGGCACAACATCATTGCAATGGGCGCCAAAGTTTGAAGCCGCAGGTATTACTGTAATTGATAATTCATCGGCATGGCGCATGAACCCAAACAATAAATTAATAGTGCCCGAAATTAACGCGCACGAATTAACAGCTACTGATAAAATTATTGCAAACCCAAATTGCTCAACCATACAAATGGTGGTTGCATTAAACCCTTTACATAAAAAATACAAAGTAAAGCGTGTTGTTGTTAGCACTTACCAAAGTGTTACTGGCACTGGCGTTAAGGCAGTTACACAATTAACAAACGAACGTGCTGGCATTGCTGGCGAAATGGCTTATAAGTATAAAATAGATTTAAATGTAATACCTCAAATTGATGTGTTTACCGAAAACGGTTACACTAAAGAGGAGTTAAAAATGGTAAACGAAACAAAAAAAATTATGAGTGATGACGGCATTAAGGTTACTGCAACCGCTGTGCGAATACCAGTAATGGCTGGCCACAGCGAAAGTATTAATGTTGAGTTTGAAAATGAGTTTGAAATAAAAGACGTTTTTGAGATAATGAAAACTGCCGAGGGTATTACATTACACGATGATTTAGAAAATCAAATTTACCCTATGCCAATTAATGCACATAATAACGATGCGGTTTTTGTAGGGCGTATTCGTAGGGATGAAAGCCAAACTAAAACATTAAACATGTGGGTTGTATCGGATAATTTAAGAAAAGGTGCGGCTACTAATGCGGTACAAATTGCCGAATATTTAATAGCAAAAAAATTAGTGTAATCATAAAAAAAAGGTTGCAATGCCCATCCCCATGTAAAACATTGCAACCTAATTTTTTGGTTTATAAACTAAACAAAAACCTATAAAAAGAACGATGGTGTAAAGTTATTAAACTTGCTCGTTTTTAAAAATAGGTTTTTCATAAGTGGTGGGTTTCGCTTTATAAGTGGTAACTTTTTAATGGTTTTTGAGCAAATGGCTAAACTATTTTAAAAAACCACTGCACACATTAAAGTAGTTGAGGTTTTATAGGCTAGTTGTAAATAATAACAGTATTCATGAGCCATTAAACTTTGATTGTACTTTGTTTGTGAGTTATATGCGCCATTACCGACAATTATTCCAAAAGGAGCTGGCGTCACTCCACCACCTCCACTTAAATAACTCCAAAAAAACACTTTGCTAAATTCAGTTTCCAAATAAGTATTTTCACTTGCAAAAGTTGCTATATTCCGTTAAAAAATCCAACTTAGTGATGGATTGGATTTTTTTGTTTAATCAACCTTAACTAATTTGTAGTATAACATATTTTTATCTTTTATTACTTTAAAATAATAAACACCTGCGCGTAAATGCGCTACGCTTATTTCAGTATTGTTTTGCGTTACTTTTTGTGTCATCACTTCGTTGCCCTTAGCATCCAACAAAGTCACGCTATTAGTTTCTGAGTTGTTTTTTAATTATTAAATAAATATGGCTATCCGATTATCACACATTAAAAAGTCCTTATATTTAGGGAATGTTATATCCTAAAAATCAGATGGACTTTGAGCGTTCTTTCTCAACA
>JAYSUQ010000243.1:0-3116 GCA_043718985.1 Bacteroidota bacterium
TTTTATGTTACAAATGCTAATCAAAATCAAATTGAAGTATTGTTAAACAATAGCCCAATTACTAATTTTAGTTTTGTGAATAACCAAGGTAGTTTTACCCAAAATTTAAATTTTGGTGTAAATTCATTTATAGTAAAAGCAACTACGGCAGCAGGAGTTGATGGGCAAACTGTACAAGTTGCTTATGTAGCAATTAAAAATCCAACGGTAACGCCAACCCCAGTGCCAGCCGATTCTTTAATAATAAGCGACTCAACCATTGTTAACCTACCATACGATAGCATACGAAACTATAAAATTTGCCACACACCTCCCGGCAATAATCAAAATTCGCAAACTATCATTATTCCAAAACAAGCGTGGATGGCACATAAAGCACATGGCGATGTAATGGGAGGTTGTATTAATAAAAAAGAAGAAAATAATACTGATGGTATTAAACCTCGCACAATTCAACCCCGCGCTATACAACCTACTAAAAATTTACAAAACGTAACCGATACATTAATAAATAAAGCAGTTGAACCATTGCAACAAACAATACCAAACCAACCACGAACTATAAGACCTAAATAATGAATTATATTTTATTTGACGATTATTCGCGCCACAATTTATTGCCATTTACATTTACTAAACCAGTTAGCGAAATAAGAATTGGGATTTTAACAATTACCCAAAAATGGATAAATAGTTTAAATAGCAATGTATCGTTCGATACTCAAAAATACCTTTCGGTTAAATACCCAAAGCAAGTTGATGTAGAAAATATTTATATTAACGGTAAAATTTGCCCTAATAATTTTTTAATAAATGAGATTGCTAAACTTGAGTTAAATACAGCCATAAAAAGTGGGAACGATTTAATTGCATATAAAACAAATTCGAAAAACGATGTTGATTTTGAAAATTTATTATTAACAGCTTTCGAAATTGAAAAAAAATACATTTCAGTTAAGCAAGTTTGGGATATATTTTCGAAAAATGCCGATGCGATAAAACAAGATTTTAAATTAATTACCGAAAACAGAATATCACAAACTCTATCAAATACTAACACAGTTATTGGCGATAGTAATTTAATTTTTTTAGAAGAAGGAGCTGTTGTTGAAGCCGCTATTTTAAATACAAAAGATGGCCCAATTTATATTGCTAAAAATGCAGAAGTGATGGAGGGCTCAGTAATAAGAGGCCCATTTGCATTAGGAGAACATTCGGCTTTAAAGATGGCTACTAAAATTTATGGCGCAACAACCATTGGGCCACATTGCAAAGTTGGTGGCGAAATTAATAACTCAGTTATTTTTGGATACAGTAACAAAGCACACGATGGTTTTTTAGGAAATAGTGTAGTGGGCGAGTGGTGTAATTTAGGTGCCGATACAAATAACAGTAATTTAAAAAACAATTATGGAAATGTAAAATTACATAATTATAAAAAAAATGAAATGATTGATACAGGCTTGCAATTTTGCGGATTAATGTTGGCCGATTTTAGCAAGTGTGGTATTAACACAATGTTTAATACTGGCACTGTAGTAGGCGTAGGCTCAAATATATTTGGTGGTGGTTTTCCGCCAACACACATCACTTCATTTAACTGGGGTGGTAATGATGGATTTGAAGAACATCAATTAAATAAATTTTTTGAAACCACCGAACGTGTTTTTGCTCGCCGTAATATTTTATTAACCGAAACCGAAAAAAATATATTAACCGAAGTGTTTAATCTTACACAAGTTGATAGAGGCTAAACTTAACCTACTAATATTTATGCAACTAAAAGCCATTAGGTTTTAGCAAGCTGGCAATAAAATATTGCGTAAGTTTTACACAAACGAGTTATACAAACTCTTTTTTTTGACAATGAATTAGAGTTTATAAACATTATTAGATTGGTAAAGTAAAAGATTACTTAGCAGTTAAAGTAATATAAGGTATTATAATTTCCTCTAAACTAACACCACCATGCTGAAACGTATTTTTGTAATATTGCACATAATGATTGAAATTATTTGGGTAAGCAAAAAATTTATCTTCGCGTGCAAATATAAAACGAGAGCTAACATTTTGTTTAGGTAAATAAGCATCAGACGGATTTTTTATTTCAAAAACTTCTTTAGCATTATAATCTAAAGCGCGGCCTTGTTTATACCTTAAGTTAGTGTTTACCGTTTTATCGCCTACAACTTTGGTTGGTTCTTTAACGTGCATCGTTCCATGATCAGTAGTTATAACCAATTTTGCTTTTTTATGTGCAATATATTTTACCATTTCTAATAATGGCGAGTGTTCAAACCACGATAGTGTTAAACTTCGGTAAGCGGCTTCATCATCGGCTAATTCGCGTATCATTTCCAATTCGGTTCGAGAATGACTAAGCATATCAACAAAATTATAAACAATAACATTTAATTTATTATTCATTAAATTACTCATACTATCGGCTAGTTTTTTTCCGGCCGCAAAGTTTGTTATTTTATTATAACTCATTTTCACATCTTTACCCAAACGTTTTAATTGTGCGTTTAAAAAATCTTCTTCGTGTAAGTTTTTCCCACCTTCATCTTCATCGTTTTTCCACCATTCGGGATGGCGTTTTTCCATTTCGCTAGGTAAAAGCCCACTAAATATAGCATTACGCGCATATTGAGTTGCAGTTGGTAATATGCTAAAAAATAATTCTTCATTATCAACCTTAAAATAGTTTTGTATTATTGGTTGTATTATTTTCCATTGGTCATATCTTAAATTATCTATCACCAATAAAAAAGTGCAGTTGTTGTTATCTAAATTTGCAAAAAATTTATTTTTTAATAGCGTATGGCTCATTGTTGGCGCGTCTTTTCCGTTAAGCCAATTCACATAATTTTTTTCTATAAATTTAAAAAACTGTAAGTTGGCATCGGCTTTTTGCATTTTTAAAACATCAAGCATTCCTTTGTCTTGTGCTTTATCCATTTCTAGTTCCCAGTAAACAATTTTTTTAAAAACATCTTGCCATTCTTGCCAGTTTAAATGGTCAGATAATGTTGCACCAATTTGACTAAACTCTTTTCGGTATTCGGTATTTGTTTTGTCTGATTCTAAGCGTTTATTATCTAATGTTTTTTTTA
>JAYSUQ010000244.1:0-3101 GCA_043718985.1 Bacteroidota bacterium
CGATACCACACAGCAACGTGGTGCTCGCACGGGTACAAGTTACGCAGGATTAAGATATCAGAAAAAATACAAAGAATTTTTACAAGTAAAATTGGCCGAGCAATTGCACCGTGGCACAACATACGAATTTACAATGTATGTGCGTTTTGCGTATTGGAGTAATGCAAGTTTAAAATCGTTTGGTGCTTTGTTTACTAAATTGGGTTACAAAAGCCAAGGCGATGTTATAAAATCGGCATTAATTGATTCGGTTAGTAAAAAAGGAAGTTTTATTAATGGTTATAAATGGTTTAAAGTTACAGGTAATTATTTAGCCGATGGTGGCGAAAAATATTTAACTATTGGTAATTTTAGTGCAAAAGTGGCAAAAGATATGGTAAGGCTTAATAAATTTAAATTTGGATTTAAGGAGGCTTATTATTTTATTGATGATGTATCGCTTATTAAATTTAAAGAACCTATTGAAAAAGTGAAAGTTGAAATTGTAGGCTCGTTTAAGACCGATGACGATTCGGTTTTGGTGGTAAAAAAAGATGTGAAGGTTGGGGAGAAAATAGCATTAAAAAATATTTTTTTTGAAAATGCACGCTACTATTTATTGCCCGAATCGTATGCCGAGTTAAATAAATTAGCTCAATATTTAATGCGAAACACGGGTATGGAGGTTCAAATTAACGGGCACTCAGATAATCAAGGATCAAAAAATAAAAACCAAAAATTATCAGAGCAGCGTGCCCGCGAAGTGTTTGAATATTTAATAAAAAAAGGAGTTCAAAACAAAATGTATTTTAAAGGCTTTGGCGATAAATTACCTATTGCCAGCAACGATACCGAAGATGGTAAGCAAAAAAACAGGCGCGTTGAGTTTGAAATTATAAAAGCTAATTAATACTACACTAATTTTTAAATTATGGAAAAAGATAATAAACAAATAATTAAAGCATGGACGTTTTATGATTGGGCTAATTCTGTTTTTCCGCTTGTAATAACATCGGCTATTTTCCCTAATTTTTACGATGCCGTTACCGCAACTAAAAACCAAGCTGGCGAAATTATAAGCCATACGGTTGTTTTTATGGGAATGCAATTCGAAAATCAAAATATTTATTCGTTTGTTTATGCCTTTGCACTTTTTATAGTTGTTTTAATATCGCCAGTGTTAAGTGGTGTTGCCGATTATTTGGGAAATAAAAAACGATTTTTGCAGTTTTTTTGTTACCTAGGCTCTTTATCGTGTATGGGCTTATACTTTTTTTCGAAAAACAATTTAAGTTTAAGCTTTATACCCTTTGTTACTGCTACAATAGGTTTTTGGGGCAGTTTGGTGTATTACAATTCCTATTTACCCGAAATTGCATCGGCCCAACAACAAGATAAAGTAAGCGCACGAGGCTTTGCTTTAGGCTATTTTGGAAGTTCATTATTATTAATTATTTGTTTAGTTGGTATTATGGTTTTTAAATACGAAGAAAAAACTGTGAACGGTTTACTTGTAACCACTGGCTTTTTTAAAGTAAAATATTCGTTTTTATTAACTGGTTTATGGTGGATGGGCTTTGCACAATACACTTTTAAAAATTTACCAAATCAAAATCACACAAAAAAAAATACAGTTACTAAAAGTGGCTTGCTTACAAAAGGATTTGTTGAGTTAAAAAATGTGTTTGCTCAAATTAAAACACTTGCCGAGTTAAAACAATTTTTATTAGCTTATTTTTTTTATAATATGGGCGTGCAAACCATTATGGTAGTTGCCGTATTATTTGCACGAAACGAAATAGCTTGGGCCGATGAAAAAGCAAAAACAACATCGTTAATTGTAAGCATTTTAATTATTCAATTTGTGGGTATTGCTGGTTCATTTTTGTTTTCAAAACTATCAACTATTATAGGCAACATTAAATCGTTAATGGTAGCTATTTTAATTTGGATTTTTATTTGCGCCTTTACGTATCTTATTGTAAAAACTCCGTTTCATTTTTATATTGTGGCTTTTTTAGTAGGCTTGGTAATGGGAGGCATACAAGCACTATCACGTAGCACGTATAGTAAATTTTTACCACTAACCGATGATAATACCAGTTTTTTTAGTTTTTATGATGTGATAGAAAAATTAGGAATGATTTTAGGTACTGTTTCGTTTGGTATTATTAGCCAAATAATGGGTGGTATGCGCCCATCGGTTTTATCGTTAATTATATTTTTTATACTTGGCTTTGTGTGTTTAATACCTTTATCAAAAAAAATTAAGTAAACATTGATTTGTTAAACTATTTTTAACCAAAAGTATTTTAACAACTAAGATTCACTAAAAAAAATTACATTAAATTTAGTATAAACTACCACAGGCAAAAAGACGCGATGTATTTTTATTACGAACATGGGCCATTAGCAAGTATCTAATTAGGCGAATAAAAAGTGCAAGGCTTATTTTACAGGTTTATCCTACGATGCAAATGGCAATATATTAACTCACCAACGCAATGGTGCAGGTAATTTAATTAAATCGGGTAGTAATATCAATATGGATAACATGCAGTATCTTTATAATATGAATAGCTCTGTTATTAAAAATAACCGTTTAAATTATGTGGCAGATGATGCATTGTTTACTAGTAATTATAACACAGATATTGATAACCAACAACTAAACAATTATGGCTACGATGAAATAGGCAATCTTATTTATAATAAAGAAGATTGCATACAAAACATTGAATGGACGGTAGATAAAAAAGTAAAATCTATTACACGCGATGTTGCTAAACTACAAGCGCAAGTACGTAGCCTACCCAATTTAGAGTTCGAATACGATGCCCTGCGCCGCCGAGCTGTTAAAATTGTAAAACCTCGCCATGCAACAACCTATGCCTTGTTGCCACAAAGCAGTTGGATATATACCTACTATAGTTATGATGCAAGCGGTAATATGTTGGCCAGCTATAACCGTGAATTTATTAAAACAGGTGCTATAAACTATACCGATGAATTTAAATTACAAGAACTAAGCATTTTTGGCGCAGCCCGCGTAGGCTTAGATAATGGAAAACAACAAACCATAGCCAAAACAAATTTTGATGCAGGACTAAACATTAGCTCAG
>JAYSUQ010000245.1:0-27898 GCA_043718985.1 Bacteroidota bacterium
ATTAAATATAAACTAAACCGTGAGTTAATTTTTGTTTTAAAATAACAGATGACTTACAAAACAATTACAAAACAAATGAAAAAACTTTTTACTAATTTATTATTACTAACACTTAGCATTAATGCGTTTGCACAAGATGTAACAAAAGATGATGCAGCTAAATTACAAGCAGAAAACACAAAACTGCAGGCAATTGCGGTTGATAGCGCTAAACATTGGAAACTAGGTGGTGTTATTACTATTAATGGACAACAAGTATCGTTAACAAACTGGTCGGCTGGTGGTAATAATTCAATATCTATTGGCGGATTAATAAATGTGTTTGCTAAATACAAAGCAGGAAAATCTACTTGGGATAATAATTTAGAATTAGCATATGGTGTAATTAACCAAGGGCAAAGTGTAAAATGGCTAAAAAATGACGATAAAATTCAATTAACATCAAAGTATGGCCGTAAGGCATTTAAAAATTGGTATTATTCAGCTTTAGCCGATTTTAGAACTCAATTTACTAATGGTTATAATTACCCTAACGATTCTGTTTACATCTCTCGTTTTATGGCGCCAGCTTATGCTTTAGCATCAATAGGTATGGATTATAAACCAAATGATAATTTTTCGTTATTTATATCTCCAATTACAGGTAAATTTACTTTTGTTAATGATAGTAAATTAGCTAAAGCAGGTGCATTTGGTGTTCAAAAAGAAATATCGTATTACGACACTACATTAAAATCATTTGTTGTTACGCAAAAATATTTAACACATCGCGAAGAATTTGGAGCTTATTTAAAAGCACAATATCAAACTAAAGTAATGGATAATATAACATTTCAAACAGTGTTAGAGTTATTTACAAACTACCTTAAAAACCCAGAAAACGTAGATGTTAACTGGACAACTTTAACAACTTTTAAAGTAAATAAATTTATATCGGCAACCTTATCAACTCAATTGCTTTACGATCACGATATTAAAGTATTACGCAATGCTGGCGAAAAAAAAGGCACCGTTGGACCCGATGTTCAGTTTAAGCAAGTGTTAGGTGTTGGTTTTACTTATAAGTTTTAATTAAAATATAAGAGAAAGAGTAGAGGGTATTTTAAATCCTTATAATTAAAAAAACCGATAGCAAATTGCTATCGGTTTTTTTATGGTAAAAAATGAAATTAACTTTATTATTTATTTAAAAACTTAAATTCATTTCCAGTATAACGTGCATTTTTGCCCAACTGCTCTTCAATACGTAATAACTGATTGTATTTTGCAATCCTATCGCTACGCGAAGCAGAACCAGTTTTTATTTGCCCGCAATTTAAAGCAACAGCTAAATCGGCAATGGTTGTATCTTCGGTTTCTCCGCTACGGTGGCTCATTACCGATGTGTAACTGTTTGTTTGTGCTAATTGCACAGCATTAATAGTTTCGGTTAATGTACCAATTTGATTTACTTTAACTAAAATAGAGTTAGCAACTCCCATATCAATTCCTTTTTTTAAGTAATCAACATTGGTTACAAATAAATCATCGCCAACTAATTGTGTTGTAGCTCCTAACTTATCGGTCATTAATTTCCAACCATTCCAATCTTCTTCTGCAAAACCATCTTCAATACTAATAATGGGGTATTTTTTACGCCAATCGGCCCAAAAATCAACCATTTGTTCTGATGTTAACTTGTCGCCTGTCGATTTTTTAAAGTGATATACTTTTTCGTCGGTATTATAAAATTCAGATGCTGCAGCATCCATTGCAATATATATATCTTGCCCTGCTTTGTAGCCAGCTTTATCAATGGCTTGCATTACGGCTTTAATTGCCTCTTCGTTATTTTTAAAATTTGGAGCAAAACCACCCTCATCGCCAACGTTGGTTGCTAAGCCTTGCGATTTTAAAACCGCTTTTAAATGATGAAAAATTTCGGTGCCCATTCTTAATCCTTCGCTAAAGCTAGACGCACCAATTGGCATAATCATAAATTCCTGAAAATCAATGCCATTATCGGCATGCGAGCCGCCATTTAAAATGTTCATCATTGGTATTGGTAATAAATTTGCATTTACACCACCAATATAACGGTACAAGGTTTGCCCACTTGTATCGGCAGCAGCGCGCGCAACGGCTAACGATACACCTAAAATAGCATTAGCGCCTAAATTACCTTTATTGTTTGTTCCATCTAATTCAATCATTGCCATATCAATAGCTGTTTGATCAAAAATTGACATGTCTTTAATTTTATTGGCAATAATAGTGTTTACATTACTAACAGCTTTTAACACGCCTTTACCTAAGTAACGAGTTTTATCGTTATCACGTAACTCAACAGCCTCGTGCATACCAGTGCTAGCTCCCGATGGAACAGCTGCCCTGCCTAAAATGCCCGAATCGGTAACAACATCAACTTCAATAGTTGGATTTCCGCGCGAATCTAATATTTGACGAGCTAAAACAGTACTTATTTTTGACATAAAAATAGGGTTTATAATTTGGTTAAAATTTGGTTAAAATTAGTTATTCTTTTTTAAAACTGTTTTATTTATGTAATTAAAAGTTATTAAATTTTGTGACAAAAAATAGTAAATTTATGGCTTAATTAAACTTTAACATTATGCCAAAAGGAATTTATAAAGTACCCGTTGCAGTTAACGAACCCATTAAAAATTATGCTCCTGGTAGCCCCGAGCGAATAGAATTACAAGCAATGTTAAAACATTTGCGAAGTAAAGAAATTGATATACCAATGTACATTGGAGATAAAGAAGTACGTAGTGAAAACAAAATGCGGTTATCGCCTCCACACGACCATAAGCACACATTAGGTTATTTTTACAAAAGTGATAAAACCCATGTTGAGCAAGCAATTGCCGCTGCGTTAAATGCAAAAGAACAGTGGGCAAATTTAGCTTGGGAACATCGTGCAAGTATTTTTTTAAAAGCAGCCGAGTTAATTGCGGGGCCATATCGTGCAAAATTAAATGCTGCAACTATGCTAGGGCAAAGTAAAAATGCTTTTCAGGCCGAAATTGATAGTTCGTGCGAAATCATTGATTTTTTAAGATTTAATGTACAATACATGACTGAAATTTATGCTGAGCAGCCTTTATCTGGGCCTGGCATTTGGAATAGGTTAGAGTGGCGACCATTAGAAGGATTTATTTACGCATTAACACCATTTAATTTTACTGCCATTGCCGGAAATTTACCTACAAGTTGCGCTATGATGGGCAATGTAGTTGTTTGGAAACCAAGTAACACTCAAGTTTATAGTGCAAATGTGTTAATGGAAATTTTTAAAAAAGCGGGCGTACCTGATGGTGTAATTAATTTAATTTACCCAAGTGGGCCCGATGCTGCCGAAATAGTTTTTAATCATAAAGATTTTGCAGGCATTCATTTTACAGGTAGTACAGAGGTTTTTCAAAATATTTGGCAAACAATTGGTAATAATATTCATAAATATAAATCGTACCCACGTATTGTTGGCGAAACTGGCGGAAAAGATTTTATTATGGCGCATAAATCTGCCGAACCTAAATCGTTAGCCGTAGCATTATCGCGCGGTGCATTTGAGTATCAGGGGCAAAAATGTTCGGCAGCATCACGCGCTTACATACCAAGTAATTTATGGGAAGAAGTTAAAGGTTATGTTTTAGCCGATTTAAAAGACATGAAAATGGGCCCAACCGAAGATTTTACAAACTTTATTAATGCTGTAATTGACGAAAAAAGCTTTGATAAGCTTGCAAAATATATTGATGCAGCTAAAAAAGATAGTAATGTTGAGGTTATTGCTGGTGGTAACTATAATAAAACTAACGGCTATTTTATTGAACCTACAATTATTGTAGCAAAAGATCCTAAATACGTAACAATGTGCGAAGAGTTATTTGGCCCAGTTTTAACTTTATTTGTTTATGAAGCCGATAAGTTTGAAGAAACCTTAGCGTTAGTAGATTCAACATCTATATACGCATTAACTGGTGCAATTTTAGCTCAAGATAGGTATGCGATTGAACTTGCTACAAAAAAATTAAGTAATGCTGCAGGTAATTTTTATATAAACGATAAATGTACTGGGGCGGTAGTTGGCCAACAACCTTTTGGAGGTGCAAGAGGTAGCGGAACAAATGATAAGGCAGGAGCTAAAATTAATTTATTAAGATGGGTTTCGCCTCGTACAATTAAAGAAACACTAGCGCCACCAACCGATTATAAATACCCATTTTTACAAGCAGATTAAATTAGATTAACAATTAGAATAAAAGGTTCGGCTGAAATTTCAGTTGAACCTTTTTTATTAACAAGTATTGTTGCTTGTCGATAAAATATGTATATTTATGTGTAAATAAGTAAGTTTAATGTAATTGACTAAGTCAAAAAAATATTCTATTTCTATATGTAATAATAGTTATTACGAACTAGAAATATTTGAAAATTGTGAAATTACTATTACAGATATTAAAGCTATTGCAACAATAATGGAGCAAAAATATGATAAATTAAAATTACCAGTTTTAGTATTGTGTAATGAGTTTGCTTTAGTAAATAACGAGGCGATGAAATATTTAGCCATTTCTGAAAACTTTCCGTATTCAAAATCGGGAGCTTACGTTGTTTCATCAATAGCACAAAAAATATTAGCCAATTTTTATTTAAAAATTAATAAACCTCAACGCCCAACAAAATTTTTTAATAATAAACCAGATGCAATTGAATGGTTGCAACAATACATTTAAAAACATATCAAACGCTCATAGCTCGCTGTAACTTGGATACTTTATTAAAAAATAAAACATGTAGTTTTGAATTAACAATTGTAGATGATTTGTATTATCAAATTATAATAAGCAATTCGGAATTTGGACTTAACGAATTGCAAATATTAAAAGAGCAGCAAGTGGCTTTAGGTGCAAAAAAATTACCTGTGCTTGTGCTTTGTGGCAAACATTCATCAACCGATGTTGAGTTATTAACTGAATTATCTAAAAACGAAAACAATCCTTATTCAAAAGCCGATGCGTTTGTAATATCATCGCTTGCACAAAAATTATTAGCCAATTTTTATTTAAAAATAATTTCACCCGAAAGACCTACAAAATTTTTTAGATCGCAAAAAGAGGCAACCGAATGGTTAAAATCATTTTTTTAGTGATAAATTTGTTTATGCAATAAATGGCTTTTTGTAAAGCGCACATTTATATAAAAAAATTAATTAAGCTTTAAATGGAAATTAAAATAAACCATATTTGTAAAATTGTTTGTTTTATTTTTTTTACCAAAAACATATTAATAAGCCAACAAAACACTAACACATTTAATTTAATTATAAACGCAGGCCTTGCACCGGCTCAAATACACGGCGATACTTATAGTGGTTTTCACAAAGTAGGAGCAATAGCAGGTTTAGGAATAGAACGTGAATTTAATAGTAAAATAAAATCAAGTTTATTGTTTTGGTTTATACAAAAAGGCTCCCGAAAAAATCAAGATATTGCTAAAAATGATTTTACAGCTTATTATGTTAATTTAAATTATATTGAAGTGCCCTTGATAGTAACATTTACTCAAAAAAAATATTTGTTTGATGTAGGATTATCTGCTGCCTATTTAATTAATTATGTTGAAGGAAATCAAAATGGAAATATTACGGGAATGTATCCATTTAAAAAATTTGATTATTCGTTAAAAATTGGCTTAGGTTATAATATTAATAAACAATGGTTTGCTAATTTTAGAACCAGTAATTCATTTATAACAACACGCCCAAACTTTACTAAACAAAAAATTTATTATAATAACATAATAGCCCGCACATTTAACAATGGTTATTATAATAATGTATTAGAAATTACGATTGGCTATCGGTTTAAACCAAATAAAAAAAGTGAATAAAAAACGCAAAATAGTAATTGCAATTACAGGTGCAAGTGGCAGTATTTATGCAAAAGTATTGTTAGATAAATTAGTTGTATTAGCCGAACAGATTGAAAGTGTTGGCATTGTTATGAGCGATAACGCAAAAGATGTTTGGAAATTTGAATTGGATAGCGAATCTTATAAAAATTACCCGTTTACATTTTACGATAAATCTAATTTTTTTGCCCCCTTTGCATCGGGCTCCGCAAAATACGACACCATGATTATTTGCCCTTGTAGTATGGGAACGTTAGCTCGCATAGCAACAGGCATTAGTAATGATTTAACTACACGTGCAGCCGATGTTATATTAAAAGAACGTCGTAAATTAATATTAATTACCCGCGATACGCCATTAAGTTTAATACACTTAAATAATATGCAAACAATTACTCAGGCTGGTGGTATTATTTGCCCAGCATCACCATCATTTTATAGTAAACCAAAAACGTTTGATGAACTAGCCTCTACGGTTATAGATCGAGCTTTAGATTTAGCAAATTTTGAACTCGACTCATATAGATGGGCCGAAAAAAAATAAATTATTTTACAGGATCGTAACCACTACCACCAAATGGATTGCAACGTAAAATACGCTTTATTGCTAAAAAACTCCCTTTAAATGCGCCGTATTTTGAAATGGCATCTAAACCGTATTGCGAGCAAGATGGAGTAAACCTACACGATGGTTTTAATAATGGAGAAATAGTGTATTGATAAAATTTAATTATTGCAATAGGAATAAATTTCAAAATAATTTATTTTAGTAAAGAAGAGCTTAAAATAAATTTGAATACAGTAACATATATAGGCGAATTTAATTGCTGTATTTTAAAATTTGAAATTGTTGTATCGTTAATTTTATTTAAATTATTAATAGAATTTACAGTAACAATTGCTGCAAAAAAAACTATGACCAATAAAATAGAAAGTAGTTTAAATTTATGTTTCATTTTTTTAGGTTTAACTGTGGCTTTGCTAGGAATCGAACCTAGATCGTAGGCTTCGGAAACCCAAATACTATCCATTGTACTACAAAGCCATTTTGCAAAAAGTAAATATAAGTATTAAATTTATATCCAATATCTACAATAAAAGCAAATTTATGTCGTTATTAAACCAAGGTAAAGCTGTTGTTATTATAAACGCTTAGTGTAACTTTTTTATAAATAAAAATAAAAAAAATGAATTTAAAATTATTTCTTTTTTTAAACCTAATAGCAATTTCGGCTAATGTATTTTCTCAAACTAAAATTAACTCTTGGGAAGATCATTTATCCTATAACACAGCAAATACAATAGCTAAACAAGGCAATACAATAATTGTATCTAACGGCTATGGATTAGGTAAATATATGTTAAACGACAATAGCGTTGAAAAATACACTAAAATAAATGGCTTGTCTGATATTGGAATTAAATTATTACGTAAAAATAGTTACAATGATAACGTAGTTGTTGTTTATGAAAACACAAATATTGATATTATTAAAGCAAACGGAGATATCGTAAACATATCTGACATTAAACGAAAATCAATTCCTGGTAAAAAATTTATTAACGAAGTTTTTTTCGAATCTCAATTTGCTTATTTAGCTTGTGGTTTTGGTATTGTTGTAATTGATTTAGATAAAAACGAAATAAAAGATACGTATTATTTAGGTACTGCCTCTTTAACTTACGAAGTATATGAAGTAACAAAAAACGACACTGCATTTTTTGCAGCTACAAAAAATGGTGTTTTTTATGCTAAGTTAAACTCTAATTTAAGTTTTTATCAAAATTGGAAATCGCTAAATGTTGGTTTGCCAATTGGCCCATACAATAGCATTATTAATTTTAACGGAAAAATAATGACTAACTATTCGCATTTTATTAAAACTAATGTAGGTTTTAAAGATACGGTTTATGAGTATAATGGTGTTAAATGGGCCAAGTATCCATACAAAACACAATCAACCAACAAAAAATTATATAATTTTGGTAAATTAGTAATTAACGATCAGTGGGGTGTGCAAGATATTAACCTTAACGGTGTTTTTTCGGCATACATAACTAGTTACGATAATGTAAACTCAACAAGTATTAAAGATGTTGTTTATGACCAAGACGGTACTTTTTGGTTAGCTGATTATAAATACGGTTTAATAAAATCAAAAGGAGGTTATCCGTATCCAAATGAATTTATTACGTTTAAAGGTCCAAAAAATAATTCGGTTAATGATATGGAAATATCAAATAGTAAATTAATTGTTGCGCCTGTTAATTTAGGAACCACCTTTACAAATCAGTACTCTAAACAACGGCCAAATGTTTATGAAAACAATGAATGGACTTACATGCCATCAGTTATGCCCGATACAATAAGAGATATAAATTGCGTTGCTATTGATCCTAATGACCCAAATCATGTTGCTTTTGGATGTATGGATCACGGAATTTCGGAAGTTAAAAACGGACAATTTTTTAATTACAACAGCAGTACGCCATCTTTAATTGCATCAGGCTTAGGTTATGGTATAAATCCTATGGCGGTTACATTTGATAGTAAATCTAATTTATGGGCAGGTTTGCAGTTTGGTAAAAAAGTAGTAAATGTTTTAAAAAATGGAACAACAGAGTGGATTGCATTAGACTTTGAACAAATTACCGTATTACCTCCTGTAGTAAAAATTTTAGTAGATAAACACGACCAAGCTTGGATGGTATTAGCAAGAGGAGTAGGCTTAATGGTTTATAAAGATGCTGTTGGATTATCGCAACCAAATGCAAATAACACTAAATTATTAACGTTAGATGTAGGAAAGGGGCATTTGCCAACAAAAGAAATATCATCTATTTGCGAAGATAAAGATGGTAAAATTTGGATTGGTACAGGAAAGGGTTTAGCTGTTTTTAATAACCCCGAAAATGTTTTTACAGGAAGCAATTGGGATAGCCAACAAATTTTAATAGATAGCGATGGACAAGTTAAAATTTTATTAGAAAACGATAACGTAACATCAATTATTGTAGATGGCATTAATCAAAAATGGGTAGGTACATCAAATTCGGGCGTGTATTGTTTTTCGGCCGATGGGCAAAAAGAAGTCGCTCATTTTTCGATAGAAAATAGTCCATTATACTCTAACAATATATTTGATTTAGCGTTTGATGAAAAAACTGGTGATGTTTTTATAGGTTCAGATATTGGAATACAATCTTATAAAACAAAAAACATAAAAGGGTTTGATGATTTTGAAGAAGTACATGCTTTTCCTAATCCTATTAGACCAGGCTTTACTGGCAATGTTTATGTTACAGGTTTAAT
This sequence comes from Bacteroidota bacterium, assembly GCA_043718985.1. GTDB lineage: Bacteria > Bacteroidota > Bacteroidia > B-17B0 > Aurantibacillaceae > UBA4416. The sequence continues at coordinate 9,230 of JAYSUQ010000245.1, forward strand.
TGACGAGGCAGTTGTAAAAATTACCGATGTTGCTGGTAATTTAGTTTGGGAAACAAAATCAACAGGAGGAAGAATAGAATGGAATTTAGCAAATTTTGAAGGTAAAAGAGCCGTAAGTGGCGTGTATTTAATACACTGTGCGAGTACCAATGGCGAAAAAAAAGCTATTTGTAAACTATTAATTGTAAACTAACTAAATGCTTAATAGCGCAAAAGGTATTGTTTTACAAAACATTAAATATGCCGATAATAAAGTAATCTCTAAAATTTTTACCAACGAATATGGTATTTTAAATATTCATTTTGTTGCGGGGCATTCAAAAAAAACAAAAACAAATGCTACGTTGTTTTTGCCATTAACGCAACTCGATTTTTCGTTTTCATTTAAAGAAAACAGAGAAATACATCAGTTAGTAGAGGCCAAGTGTAGTTATGTTTACCAAACAATAAATTTAAATTTTTACAAATTATGTATTGCCCAATTCATAAATGAGGTAATGCTAAAATGCTTAAAAGATCAAACTAAAAACGAAAATTTATTTAATTTTTTGATTAGTATTTTGCAATGGCTCGATGTTAATGAAGATAATTATTTTAACCTACACGTTTATTTTTTAATAGAATTTACAAAGTATTTAGGCTTTTATCCATTAAATAATTACGATAGTTTGCATCAATATTTTAATACTACCGAAGGTAAGTTTACGGTAACAAATTATAGTTATCCGTTTGGGTTTAATAAACAACAATCGCAACTAATAGCCAGCTTGTTTTTAATTGATATTAATAATAAAATAAAAATTGATAGTATTGATAGAAAAATTATTATAGAATGCCTGTTAGAATATTATAGACTACACATAGCTAATTTTAACGAATTAAAGTCGTATTCTGTTTTAATTGAAACGTTGCATAGCTAATTTTTTTTACATTTATGTATTCTAACTTCAAAATCATCAATTAAAATATCGTTAGTGCTGGTGTTCCAAACATAACAAGATAGGCGAGTGTTTTTTGATTTATTGCAAAAGTAAATTGAATTTGTGATAATATTCCAGTTGCCATCATTTATAATTTGATAGCCTATATTTGCACCATTCCAAACAAAAGTTTCGGTATTATTTTTAATACTTATAACACTACTTATTTTATTTAAATTTTCATTTTTTTCGCTATTAACATACAGCTCAAAATTCACATTAATGCTATCGGCATTTAATGTATCTAATAAAATTTCGTAAGCTGGCGAGTAAGAGTTAGCTTTTAAAACATATCCTTTTTTGCCAGTGTTGCAATTATTTGTAAAATAATTTGAATCTATTAAAGTCCAATTAGTATTAAATGACTTTTCGAAATTATTTAACGATGTAGTTAACAAACTATCGTTATTTAGTTTAGTATTAAAAATAGTAGGTATTGCATTTAATTGATTATTAAAATTAATGTAATTAAATTGAAGTAATATTGAGTTTGTTATAAGAGATGGGTTAGATGAAGTGAAATAAATTTGTTTAACAGTTTGATGAGTTTTAGTATTTGTAATGTAAGGATTAAGCCAAATGCCATCTTCGGCATTTTTTGGAACAATACGATATTTATGTATTACGTTATTCTCTAACTTTAAATAAATCCAAAATTGTTCGTCTTTGTATAAAAAACTTTTTGCAAGTTGCAAAAAACTTTTATCAAATTTTAATTTTACTCTTTGCAAAGAGGCAGTGTTTTTTGGAACGTTTATCCACGTATTAAATTTCGATTCAATGTAGTTATCTACAACTATTTTTTTTGAAGCGTGTGTGTTATTTAATTTTAAAATGAGTACTTGTTCATTTGAAAAATAATACGAATAATTTGCTAAAATTTCGATAATCGAATTTGGCTCATCGTTAAAAAAATAACGGTTATCAATACTACTAAATTCGTTATTGTTTGGGCCTTTTATTTTATCAATAATTAAAAATGTTGGTTTAATGTTTGAGTTAAAATAAACTGCATTTTTATTGTCTAGCCAACTAGTATAACTGGCGTAACTTTGTATTACAGGTCGTGGTTTCCAATTTAATTTATTAGCTGGTATAATCGAATAATCCCAAGGGTAAACATCTACTGTTTCGTTTTTAATAGAATCTAAAATAGCTTGAGGTAGTTTTTTTATACTAATATTTATTTCAGAATGAGATTGAGCTTGTTTTTTTAATGAATTAAAATTAAACATAAACTCAATAAAATTTTCTCCATAATAAAATGGGTAACTTGGTAGTTGATATTCGTAACAATTAGGTGTGTTTAAAATTAAAAATAATACACTTAAAACAGATAGTGTTATTTTATACAAATAATGCTGACCAATAAATAATAAATAAATAAATAAAATGGTTATAATATAATAAATAAAACCAGGATAATGCACCATATCTTGGCGAGCCATACCATGTTTCCAAGCGGCAAAAACACTTAATGCAATTATTGAGTTATAAAAAAGTGATTTTTTTGAGTTTTTAAAACTGAGTAAAGCAATGAATAATAAAATAAACAACGATAACAAATACCAATTATTGTTTGGATAAAAACTTGCCGCCGAAGAGTTATCTTGCGATAATTGATACAACCCAATAAAATAATTAACAATACCCGTTAATTGGCGGTACATTAAAACCCATATAATTATCGTAAATAAAAATAGTATACAAACATCAACTATATTTTTTTTTATGTTTTTTAAGCATATTATATTATATATAAAAAATGAAATAAAAATAATACAAGTAATTACAGCTAAGTACGATTTTATGTAAATTGAAATTGCAGTGAGTAGTAACGCTAAAATTTTGTAATAAGATTTTGATGTTGTAAAATAATTGCAATAACAAAGTATTATGTTTGTTAAAAGGAGTAATAAAATACCACCATAAATTGCTAAAAAATAAATAAAAACAAGGCAAACTACATAAAGCCATTTTTTATGATGTTTAATTAATTGGTAAAAATTAAAAACAACTACTATTTTTATTAATGAAATAAATAGTGTTACACAAATTATGTTTTGTGGCAAAGGGTACATTACAATGCCTAGTGGGCCGTGCGGAAAAACGATATCCTTTCCTAATTGTAAATTAACATCAAAAATATAATTATAAAGCCACGATAGTGGTGGGTCGGTTCCTGGGCTATACGACCAATCGTTTGTCGAAAAAGTTAACACAACTATAATTAAACCTACTAAAAATAATAATAGGTTTACTTTATGCTTCGTTAATAAATTTAAGTTCATTGTTTTAGGCTGCCAATAATTGTTTTTGTTTTATAATTACTGGTTTTTGCTGCCCATTGTATTGTATAATTAAAGTGTAAGGCTCTAAAATAATTTCATTATCATTTACAAATGATTCAAAATTAAAATCAAGTTCTATAATTGTAAAGCGGTATTTATGGTGGTTTAGTAGTAATTTATCTATCAATAAAAATTTTGCATCTTTTTCAATCTCATCAATAAATAATTGCTTTGGTTTTATTTTATATTGCAAATAATAATCAATGGCAATTAATTGTTTTAAAATAATATTGGTTGGGTAAGTTTCATTTACAAAATCATTTAATATAAAGTACACATCGTTTAACGCATATTTATGAAAATCTTTTACCTTACTAAAAGCACAACCCAAACCTAATAAAAAATCAAAACTACTGTAGTGTTGTGTAACATACTTAAGGGTATTTATAGCTCGGTGTTTATTCCAATAAATTTCTAATGCATTTTCTAAAATAACAATTTGTTCTAATTCAAATTTTGAAAGGTAATTACTTTCTATAATTTGATAAGGGGGCATTGGATCGTAAATAAAACCATATTTTTCGGCTTTTTCGCGAACTGGTGTTCCTTTTAAAAATTTTAAAAAGCCAAGTTGTAATTCGGGCGCATGTAGTTTAAATACTTCTTCAAAACTATATTTAATGTCTTCAAAATAATCTAAAGCTAAACCTACAATTAAATCTAAATGCATTTCAACTTTATAAGATAGTTGATTGATGATTGATTTTGTTTTTTCGAAATTTTGTTTTCGACTCACTTCTAAATTAGCTTTTTGATTTACGGTTTGAATTCCAATTTCAAATCTAAATAAGTTATCGGGCACATTTTTATGAATAAAATCAATAATATCGGGGTGCAAAATATCGGCAGTAATTTCGAACTGAAAAACATTTTGAGGCTGATGGTGTTCTAATATAAACGTAAAAATATCAATTGTAAAATCGCGTTTAATATTAAATGTACGATCTAAAAATTTAATTACTTTACCATGTTGCATTAAATAAAGTAGGGTTGCTTTTATGCTTTCGTTTGGCAAATAGCGTACTTTGTTATCTAAACTTGCTAAACAAAATTCGCATTTATAAGGGCATCCGCGCGATGTTTCGATGTATAAAACTTTGTTTAATAAATCTTCGGGTTTATCATAGGCGTAAGGCATAATGTGTTGGTATTTTTTCACATCAAACATTAACGATTTTGATAATAATTTAACCTCATCGTTTTTTTTATGAACCAAATTACTTACTGCTTCAACGTTCGGGTAATTATCTAAAAATTCTTTAAATGGTATTTCGCCTTCGCCAACAATTATATAATCTATTGTAGGTAATGCAATAATAGCATCGTATTCGTAACTAACCTCTGGGCCACCTAATAATATTTTTGTTAACGGGTTTTTTTGTTTTATTTTTTGTGCAACTTCAAGTGTTTGGGTAATGTTCCAAATATAACAGCTAAATGTAACCACATCAAATTGGCTGCAATAATCACTTACCTCGTCCTGGTTTTCTTTAATTGTAAATTCTTTCCATTGCAAGCCTTCATAATCTTTATTTAAAGAGTATAATAATCGAATTGCTAAATTAGTGTGTATGTATTTAGCGTTAAGGGTTGTAAGTAAAATTTGCATCTCAGTAAAGATAAGATATTACTCAACAAACCAACCAATTAATCGGCGACGAAGTTTAGAGCTATATGTTTGTGTTTGATAATCGGTATAATTATTAGTGGCATTAATGCATTTACTAAATTGTTTAACGCGGTATTTAACCTCTTCACTTAATAAATCAAATAATTCAAATGCTTCGTCAAAATCGGCTGCATTATCTTTTATTCTAAAAAAATGATCATCTAACGATTGGTCTAAAACTGTTTGTGGTTTTAATCCTTTGCGTAAACAAACTAAATACCGCTCGCGCACAATAAATGCCTCGGCCGATGAGTTTAAAAAACGGGCTTTAATATCATCAGGTAATTCGTAATCGTTTTCTAATTCATAATCCCACTCATCTTTATAGCGTTGCTCTAAGTACATGTGTGGCGCTACAAAAACGTGTTTCCAATCAATGGGGTATTGCCACAAGTTAAACCTACGCGAATTGTTACCTAAATCAATAATACTAAACTTATTTTTTGTAGGTAAAATACGCGAGCCACGCCCAATCATTTGATGATAAAGCGTTAACGATTTTGTAGCTCTGTTTAAAATTATAGTTTCAACTTCGGGTTCATCAAACCCTGTAGTTAATATACTTACCGAACTTAAAATACCATCTTTAGTATGTTTAAACCAATCTAATACCTCGGCTCTATCTCTATCGCTAAAAGTGCTATCTAAATATTTTACGGGGTAGCCTTTTGCTTTAAATAAATTATAAACTGCAATGCTTGATAAAATACCCGCATTAAAAATTAATGTTTTTGTACCTTTTCCAATTTCTTCATAAGCCTCAAGCAACTTGCCTTGCATAATTGCTTGGGTATATAACATTTCGTGCGAGCCAGTTGTGAACTCACCATTATTACCAACTTTTAAACCACTTAAATTAACATCGTTAGAGTAGGTGATACCTTCCGATAAAAATCCCATTTCTATTAAAGAAGGGATACTTTCGCCAACAATAATTTCTTTGTATGTTTGATAAAGAGGTAGTTTTTTATTGCTACTTAATGGCGTTGCTGTTACGCCTAAAATATTTACGTTTTCAAAATAATGAAATATTTTACGAAACGAATTGTAGTGCGCCTCATCAACAATAACTAAACCAATGTCTTCTAAAAAAGTTTCATCTTCCTGAAAACGATTATTTAAAGTTTCAACTAATGCCGTAAAACTTTGGTATTCACTTTGGTTTGGTAGTTCTTTAACCTCCGAGTTAATTACTTTATTTTTAATACCAACACTTGCCAAAACACCCGATGTTTGCTTACTTAACTCAATGCGATGGGTTAATATTAAAACCTTGCGATTAAAATGTTGAATGTAACGTTTTGCTATTTCCGAAAAAATAACAGTTTTACCGCCACCTGTAGGTAGTTGAAATAAAATATTTTCATTAGGCTTTGCTTCTTTAAGCTTATTAAATATATTATCTACAGCGGCTTGCTGATAAGGATAAAGTTGCCTAACGTTTACTATTTCTTCTGTTTCCAAACCTAAAAATAAGGTTATAAACTTAAGCTATTTTTTTTAAATAGTTAGCTTAAATACACTTAATTTAAAAATAGTTTTTAAATTAAGGAAGCACAGTTTAATTAAGGGTTTATATATTAAAAAAGAGTTTATCTTTGTTTAAACTAGGCTAATTAAAGTTTATTTTTAGATAGTTTTAGTAAATTATAAAATAAAATTTTATGACAAAAAAAATTGTAAAAGTTGGAGATATAGAGTGCGGTAGCAACGAGTTATTTTTAATTTCGGGGCCATGTGTAATAGAAGATGAATTGATAATGATGAAAACTGCCGAAAAATTAAAAGAAGTTTCGGAACGTTTAAATATTAAAATGATTTTTAAATCGTCGTTCACTAAAGATAATCGTAGTAGTTTAAGTTACTACCAAGGGCCAGGTTTAATTAAAGGTTGTGAGTTGTTAGGTAAAATTAAATCTCAATTTGGGTTCCCTTTATTAACCGATATTCATACGCATGACCAAGCACAAGCAGCTGGCGAATTAATTGATGTTTTGCAAATACCTGCTTATTTATGTATGCAATCATCTTTATTAGTAGCAGCTGCCAAAACAGGCCGAGTTATAAATATTAAACACGGTCAATTTTTAGCGCCAGATAATATGAAACATCCGGCACAAAAATGTGTTGATAGCGGTAACGATCAAATTATATTAACAGAAAGAGGCTACTCGTTTGGATACAACGATTTAATTGTTGACCCTCGTGCGTTTTATCATATGAATAATATTGGATATCCTGTTGTGTTTGATGTAACGCATTGTGTGCGTAAATATGGTATACCAAGTTCTGATAAAAAAGGTGGGGCGCGTGAGTTTTTACCCGTACTATCAAGAGCTGGTGTTGCAAGTGGTGTTGATGGTATGTTTATTGAAACACACCCTGATCCAGAAAATGCTTTGTGCGATGCAGCATCTCAATTATCGGTTTATGAATTAGAAGAGTTTTTAAAACCTATTATTGAGTTGCATAACGTTGAAGTAAAATACCGCAAATAATTTTTTTAATAAATATTAAATAAAACTCGCATCGTATGACAAACCGTTCGGAATTACTATTAAGCATACGACCAACAATCGAAATTGATAACTCAAAATCAACTGAGTTAGAATTATTTCAGAGTGTTACTTTAAGACCAATTCTTAAATTACAAAACGATTTAATTTTATCGTTGGTAAATAATTATTTATCAGAAAATAAAATAGTTGTAAAAAACTTAACCGATAATAAACGTATTGATAGAATAAATGATATTGTAAAAAATAATTTGCAACTAAAATTATCATTAATAGGTATTGTTATTGCTCATTTTACTAATGATGAAGTTGAGTTTTATTACAGCAATAAAAAAGAAACAGTAAAACGTTTAATTACAATGGTTTTAGAGCGCATTTGCTCACAATTACCAAGTTTAAATTTTTAGTATCCGTTTATTTTTTTTGTAATTCGAAATTATAAACTTGCCTACCCAATTCGGCTAAAAATGGTAAAGCAATTGTTGAATATTCGTATTTGCCATCATTAATTATATTGTTATTATTAGTGTATATAACTGCACTTAACAAAAACTCAATGCCTTTAGTTTTGTTTTGTATATAAGCACAATCTACCATAAAGCCATAAGATTGGCCAACTATGTTTGCTATTGTAATTGATGTATCGGTAATTGGTTTTTTACTATCGCCATATATAAAATATTTTTTATAACTATCATAAAATTGATTTTTGTTATAGGTAGGATGGGTACATTGGTGAGGTAGCAATGTTAAATATTTTAATAAAAATTCAATATCGTTTTTTGTAAGATGGTATTGATTTTGTTTTGAGTAATAATTATTAAATACCAAACGCTGCAAAATTGTGTGTATGTTTTGTAACGAAATATAATTCATTGCCGAAAAGTTTTTTGGAGTGTTTATTTTTTTGTTATTCGAATTTATATAAGCATTACCTACGTTAACTATCCCTAAAGGATGCGAAAGATTTAAGTGTGATGATTGTTGTTTTTGAGTGTAAATTAATTCTAAATTATTTGAATAAAATGAGATAGGGTTTGTAGTTACGTGCTCATCGTTTTTGCAAGCCCCATCAAATCGGTTAACTATGCGTATGTTTTTATATCCTAAATTAAATAAACGATTATGTAAGTAATCTACACCTAAAAATTCATAAACTCTGCTATAAGCAAAATTATCACTTACTAAAAACATGCGTTTAATATATTGTGCAATACTAGGCAAGTTGTTTATAGCCGTTGTATCTGTTTTTACACGATGTTGGCAGGCGTTAGCACTATCGGTAAACATAATAGTGTTTTTATCAATATTTAATTCGTTTAGTTTTTCGAGAGCTAAAATAGCCGTAGGTAATTTAACTAAGCTAGCGCAATAAAAATAGTTGCTCGAATCGAGTAAATAGGTGTAGTTTTTAAAAAGTGGTTTCCCATTTTCATCCCTACTAATTTGAGTGTAAATAATTTGTAACCGATATTTTTTTGCGTTTTGAGTTACTTGCTTTAATATTGGCTTTGAATTTAAAAGTTTTTCAAATGAAAAAAACTGAGCATTACATTTGGTTATGTTTAATAAAATTAAAAGTAGTAAAACTAATTTAGGCATTGTTAGAGTTGCTTTGTAGCTATCATAAAATTGCTGTTTTTATCTCTAAAATTGTAGCCAATACCAAATCCAATTGGTTTAGAGCCTTGTTGTTTGTATAACGAATCTAAATCGGCTTGATAGTGTTGAACAAACATTGGAATAGGTTTTGTGTAATTGCCATAAAATGTATACTTCCATTTAAAATTACTGCTAGTGTAGTAATGTAAAGCAATTCCGCTATCATCTTGTATAATTTGTTGGCTTTGATTTAATACAATATTACATATTATCGAAAAATAATCTTTATGCATTAAATACGATGCTCCTTTTAAATAAGTAGTTATTGTACCCATATTTTGTAAATAAGTTACAAAACCCTTGTTTGTTTTTAAGCCACCATTTGCAGCGTTTAACGAAAAGTAATAAAGTGTTTTTGATTTACCATTAACATCGGTAAAAATTATTTCGACACCTTTAGTGGATGCTGATAGTTTTTTTAAATCGGCAAACGAATTTAAATAAATTGTATTCCCCAAACTATCAATCGTTATTGCCTTTGCCGAACATAGTTTATTTTTTGTACGTTTTAAAAATAAAGTTAATAAATGCAATGTACCATCAACGTCAGTATTTTTTAAATCGCTGCTCATACTAATTGTTCTAAAAAAACTAAATTTTAAAATTGCATTTAACGAGGTATTTATTTTGTTAAAATAATTTTTTAACGAATCTTTATTTTCTATTTTAAATGATGGAAAACTCCCTACGGGCTCCAATCCAATCATTACATATTTATCAGCATTCGGAAAAAATGTTTGAGCGTATAAAATATCTGGCCCCGAAAACGGATAAAATAAGGTTGTTTGAGTAGTTACATTTTTTGCAAGTTCTTGTTCCCTAAAATCACGAAGAGTGTTTAACCTACTCGAATCAAAATTTACCCAACGGTTATCAAAATTTTTATTAAAGGCAATGTAATCTTTTGTATGTTGTATGTAGTTGTATGCTATTAAATTAGTATCGCTAATGCCACTCATAATGTTTGTTATCGCACTAAGCGAATCGTTAATGCAATTTTGTAAAATTTTGTTAGTTTCTGAACTATCTGTTATTTGAGAAATTACAGTATCGTTAACTGTAATTATTGTTTTTGTTTGTTCGTTATTATTGCACGATAGTAATACTATTGATATAAAAATTAATAAAAGTAACTGTTTAATCATTTTTGCATTTGTTTTTTATTTGAATATAAAGTGCCAATTAAATAAATTATAAAGCCTACAAAAACATTTAGTAATCCTAGTAACGATTCGGTTGGCTTGTGCTTAAAAACAAAAAACAACGTAAAGCCATTTAGTAATAAAAAAATAATTGGCGTTATTGGGTAGCCCCAAGTTTTATAACCTGTGTTTATACTGTTTTTTTTACTTCTTAAAATAAAAATACAACTTACCGTTAAAAAAGTAAATAAGCTTAAACTAAAACCAACAAAGGTTAATACTTTTTCAAATTGCCCACTTAGTATTAATAAAACAGTTATTGCCGATTGAAATATAACTGCCACAAATGGTACATCATTGTTATTTGTTTTTGATAAAAAATGCAGCATCGTTAAATCATCGCCCATTGCTTTAATAATGCGTGGCCCCGCCATAATCATAGCACTTATTGATGATACGAGTAAAAAAGCAATTACAATACTCATAAATTTACCAACTACTTCTCCAAAAATATGCGACGCACTTACATGCCCAATTTCTAAAACACCTGTTAATTGAGCTATTGGTGCGCTGTATAAAAAAATGTAATTCAATAAAATATAAATTAAGGTTACAATTAAGGTTCCTAATAACAATGCTTTTGGTAAATTTTTTTGAGGATTTTCTAAATCGCCAACAATGTATGATGCTGCATTCCAACCGCTGTATGCATAAGACACATATATTAAGGATACCCAAAATGCTGAACTGAAAATTTCGTTTACCGAAAACATTTGAGGTATTATTGATATGCTGTGGTGAGGTGTATGTATAAAACCAGCTATAATAAAGCAACTAATTACAATTAGCTTAATTAAGGTTACAGTTTTTTGAAACAAGCTTCCCGATTTTAAATTAGTAGAGTGTATAATTGTTATAAAAGCTACAACAACTAATGCGCAAACCGTTACGTTAATTTGTGGTATAATTTTATTAACATAAGTGCCAAGTGCCATAGCAGCTAATGCAACTGGCGCAGCAAAGCCAACGGTAGAAGATACCCAGCCCGATAAAAAACCTACACTTGGGTGCATTAATTTTGATAAGTATGCATACTCGCCACCACTGCGCGGTATAGCAACTCCTAACTCGCCATAAACTAACGCACCGCAAAACGAAATAATTCCTCCTAATAACCATAACAACATGATAGTAAAAACAGAATGTAACTCGACTAATTGAAATCCTAAACTAGTAAAAACGCCAGTGCCAATCATATTAGCAATTACTAATGATATAGCCGTATAAAATCCAATTTTAAAAGTAGGTTTCATTAATCGAACGATTGTGTAGATTTTGAAGAGAGTTCTAACATCAATTGATATTCTTCGGGTGATAAATCGTTATAATAAAAATTTATTGGATTTATTCGTTCTCCATCTTTATGAACCTCATAATGCACGTGTGGTCCCGTACTTAATCCTGTACTACCAACATAACCAATTAAATCTCCTCGTTTTATTTTAGCGCCAGCACGCGTAGCTATTTTACTCATGTGCCCATATAATGTTTCGTAGCCATAACCATGATTAATAACAACGTGGTTTCCGTAGCCTTGTGCAGTTGCATCTGCACGTAATATTGTTCCATCACCTGTTGCATAAATTGGTGTGCCTTGCTCGGCAGTAAAATCCATACCTGGATGAAACTCTTGTGTTTTATAAATAGGATGTGTTCGCCAACCAAAGCCACCAGCAGCGTGTTTTAAATACTTAATGTTTATGGGCATAATTGCAGGTATTGATGCCAGTAAGTCTTCTTTACCTTTAGCCATTTTAACTACCTCATCAAACGATTTTGATTGTATGTATAATTGTTTCGTTATTCTATCTAATCTTTCGGTAGTATTGCGCATTAGTTTAGTGTTATCAAAACCTTCTAAATCCTTGTACCTATCGTTACCGCCAAAACCAGCATTTCTTATCGTTGTTGGTATTGGTTCGGCCTCAAACATTACACGGTAAATATTATCATCTCTATCTTGTAAATCGGTAAGTACGGTTTGCACCTGATTCATTTTTTTGTTTAACAAATCGTATTGTAATTGTAAAACTTCGGCCTCCCGTCGCAATTGCTTTTCTTTGGGCGAATCTAAAAATTTGTAGGCTAATAAAATTGTAATTGCAGCAAAAACACTTCCAGTTGCTAAATAAGATAAAAATCTTAAAAATCGTTCCTTAAAAGTAATTTTTACTTTTTCGTAGGTTAACGATTTTGTGTTAAATCTATATTTTACTTTACTCATTTTTTAGGCAACCAAATATAGTAAAAACCGTTAAAGATAAAGCGCTAATTTTACTAAATAAGGTATTCAATTTACTATTAAAATAACATTTTGTAGTTTCATTTATTTTAAAGCTATTTATTTATAATTTAAGTAAAAATAGATGTGATTAGTGAATAAAATAGCGTTAATAATAACCGCTTATTTTTTATATTCACACATTATTTTTAAAATACATTATGGAATCAAATAAAGTACGCCAAACATTTTTAGATTTTTTTCAATCAAAAGGCCATCAAATTGTAGCCTCGGCACCAATGGTTGTTAAAGGCGACCCTACACTTATGTTTAATAACAGTGGTATGGCACCTTTTAAAGATATTTTTTTAGGTAATGCGCCAATTAAACACCCACGTGTAGCCGATACGCAAAAATGCTTGCGTGTAAGTGGTAAACATAACGATTTAGAGGAAGTTGGTGTTGATACTTACCACCATACAATGTTTGAAATGCTTGGTAATTGGAGTTTTGGCGATTATTTTAAAAAAGATGCCATTGCTTGGGCCTGGGAATTATTAACTGAAGTTTATAAAATAGATAAAAATAGATTATACGTTACTGTATTTGAAGGTAGCCCCGAAGAAAACGTACCATTTGATCAAGAAGCGTATGATACTTGGAAATTATACATTGATGAAGCGCGCATTTTAAAAGGCAATAAAAAAGATAATTTTTGGGAAATGGGAGATACAGGCCCTTGTGGGCCTTGTACCGAAATACATTACGATGGTAGGAGTGATGAAGAGCGTGGTAAAATTGATGGCGCAACTTTAGTTAATAACGACGACCCACAAGTTATTGAAGTTTGGAATAATGTGTTTATGGAATTTATGCGCAAGGCTGATAAAAGCCTTGAGAAATTACCTGCGCAACATGTTGATACAGGTATGGGATTTGAACGTTTGGTGCGTGTATTACAAGGTAAACAATCTAATTATGATACAGATGTATTTACACCTTTATTAAATAAAATTGAAGAGTTAAGTGGCCTACGTTATAAGCCCTTAGATGAAGAGCATCATAAAAAACAATTAGTAATTAATATTGCAATGCGTGTTATTGCCGATCATATAAGAACTATTTCTTTTAGTATTGCCGATGGGCAACTACCAAGTAACACTGGTGCTGGTTATGTTATACGCCGTATTTTACGTCGTGCTATTCGTTACGGCTATCAATCGTTAAATATTAAGGAGCCATTTATGTATCGCATTGTACCTACTTTAGCTCATCAAATGGGTATTCAATTTCCTGAGTTAAATTCACAAAAACTATTAGTAGAAAAAGTAATTAAGGAAGAAGAAATAGCATTTTATAAAACCTTAGAAATTGGCTTAAAGCGAATAGACCAGGTTTGTATTGATTTAACCGCATTAAAAACAAGTAAAGTAATTGATGGTAAAGTAGTATTTGAGCTGTATGATACGTTTGGATTTCCGTTAGATTTAACATCATTAATTGCAAGAGGTTATGATTTAAGTATTGATGAAGAAAGTTTTAATACACATTTAAAAGCTCAAAAAGATAGAAGCCGAGCTGCAACTGCTGTTGATACAGACGATTGGGTTAGTGTAATTGCAAAAAATGAAGATGGTGCAGAAACAGAATTTGTAGGTTATGCAGAATTAGAATGTGAAACTAAAATTGTGCGCTATAGAAAAGTGAAAACTAAAACAAAAGAGTTGTTTCAGATTGTACTTAATAAAACACCATTTTATGCCGAAAGTGGCGGGCAAGTTGGAGATGAAGGAACAATTGAAAACATTAACGAAAAAATAATAATTAGCGATACTAAAAAGGAAAATGGCGTTATTATTCATTTTTGCGATAAATTACCCGATAACGTTAATACCGCATTTGTTGCCAAAGTAAATAAACACAAACGTGCTTTAACCGAAAATAACCATAGTGCTACACATTTGTTGCATGCTGCATTACGTAGTGTTTTAGGAACACACGTTGAACAAAAAGGAAGTTTGGTTAACGAAGAATATTTACGGTTTGATTTTTCGCATTTCTCGAAAATTACTGATGATGAATTGTATCAAATTGAAAAAATAGTGAACACAAAAATTCGTGAAAATATTTTTAGTAACATACAACAAATGACAATTGATGATGCCAAAAAAACTGGCGCAATGGCTTTGTTTGGCGAAAAATATGGAGATGTAGTACGCGTAGTTGAATTTGATAAAAATCATTCGATAGAATTGTGCGGAGGAACTCACGTTAAAGCAACAGGGCAAATTGGATATTTCAAAATAACTTCAGAGGGTGCGGTTGCTGCCGGCATTCGTCGTTTAGAGGCTGTAACTGCAATTAAAGCAGAAGAGTTTTTTGATAATCAAACAACTTTATTAAATGAAGTGAAAATTATTTTAAAAAATAATAAAGATGTTATAAAAAGCCTTTCAAATTTGGTTGAAGAAAATAATGACTTGCAAAAACAATTACAATTGTTATTAAAAGAAAAAGCGCAAGGTATTAAGCAAACATTATTAACTAAAGTTGTAAATAAAAACGGTATTAATTTTATTGCCGAAAAAATTAGTTTTGATAGTGCAGAAGAAATTAAAAATATAGTATTTGAAATTCGAAACCAACTAGAAAATTGTGTATGTATTATTGCTGCCGAAGTAAAAGGCAAACCTAGTGTTACTGTAATAATTGATGACGATTTAGTGAAAACGAAAAATTTAAATGCAGGAAATATTATTAAAGATTTAGCTAAAGAAATTAATGGTGGTGGTGGTGGCCAACCTTTTTATGCGCAAGCAGGTGGCAGTAAACTAGATGGCTTAAGTGCAGCTATTGAAAAAGCAAGGCTACTGTTTTAAAAAAAGCACTTAGCTATAAATAATTAAAAATCAATAAAACATACCAAATGAAAAATTTATATACCTTAATCATTATATTTTCATCAATTTTAATTTTTTCGCAAAAAGATTATACACGTTATCATAACGCCTGGAGATTGGGTTTAAATGGTGGCGGCACATGGCAAACTGCCGATGTTAGAGGTTGTTATGGTGGCGCAGGTGGTATAACATTAGAGCGAGGTTTAGGCGAAAATTCACACAACATATTTTCATTTGCTTTGCGTGGCCGATTTTTAACAGGTAATACTTACGGTATGGATGTTAATCGTAATTATAACGTTAAAGATAATGATGCGTTAAATGGTAATTACAATAAAAATATAAACTATTTAGATACTGCTTTAAAAGGACGAGGTTATATATTTGATAATTATAAGATGACCTATAATGAAGGGTCGTTGGAGTTACAATTATCATTTAATCGCTTGCGCGAAATTAACCATGTAATTTTAAACGTTTGGGGTGGTATAGGTTTTACATCGTTTAAAACAAAAATGGATTTGTTGGATGGCGATGGTAAACTCTATAATTTTTCTAAAGTAGACTCTACAGGTAATGCCTCAAAAGCATTAAATAATTATACTACATTAATTGATAAAAAATATGAGTCGGATGCGTTTGGTAGTAAAAATACTAAAACTGTTTTATTGGCACCAAGTGCTGGCATTGGTTTGGGTTACCAATTTAGCCCAGGTTTTTTGATGATATTAGAGTATAAAGTAACATTACCAAAAGGTACAAATGCCGATTTATTAGATGGTAAATATGCCAATAATACAGATAATATTGGAGGCAACAACGATTATTATCATTACGCTGGTGTTAATTTATTGTTTACGTTGCGTAGTAAAAAGAAACACCAAGCATCAACTAATAATCAAAATACCGCAACAACAAATAATAACAACAATGTTAATAGCAATACTCATGTAAATAATAACAATAATAATATAAATAACACACCCCCAACTAATACAGTTGTAACTACCAATCAAACTCAAGATGTTAAACCTATTATTAGTTTTGTATTTCCTCAAACTCAAAACGAAGTAGTAGCAACTAATACTTATACCTTTGCTGCAAAGGTTTTAAATATTAATAATGCTAATCAAATTAACTTAAAATTTAATAATGTAGTAATTACAAATTATAGCTTTGATGCGTATAATAAATTATTAAACTTTGTAACGCCATTAATTACTGGTAATAATACTATTCAAATAACTGCAAGTAACAATGCAGGTACAGAAAGCCAACAAGCAACTGTTATTTACCAAAATGTAATTACTAATACAACAACTACGAGTACTAATAATTTACCTCCTAGTGTTGTAATTACAAATCCTAATACTCAAAATGTAACAACACAAACTAGTAATTATACTGTATCAGCAAATGTATCTAATGTAGCAAACGCTAATGCTTTTTTAGTTAAAGTAAATAATAACCAAACAACTAATTTTACATACAACGCTCAATTAAAGCAATTAAGTTTACCGTTAAATTTAGTATCGGGTAACAATGTTGTTTCAATAATGGCATCAAATAATTATGGTAACGATACAAAAACGTGTAACATTAATTATACAAAATCAATTGTACAAACACCACCAACAAATACGGTTATCGTATTGCCACCACCTGTTGTTAGTTTAGTGTTGCCTTTGCAAGCAAGTGTTGTGTCGTTAACAAATAATTATAGTTGCGTGTTTAGTATTTTAAATGTAAAATCGGTGGCAAATATTTTAGTAAAACTAAATGGTGTTGTTTTAAATAACTTAAATTTTAATGCAACAAATAGTCAGCTATCATTTAATGCGTCGTTAATTGCAGGTTCAAATAATATTGTTGTAAGTGCAACCAATCAAACTGGTAACGATACTAAAACAGTAACTATTAAATATAAACCAAAAGAGGCTGTTGTTAATGCGCCAACTATTGATTTTATAAATCCGTTAAACGGAACAGGAGTAAGTGTTGCATTAACCTATCAATATAAAGCTAATGTTGCAAACATAAGTTCGATGGCTGAGTTGGTTGTAAGTTTTAATAACAACATAGTATCAAATTACACATTAAATGCAGGCGTACTATTATATAACGCTATACTTAATACAGGTAATAATACGTTAGCTATTATTGCAACAAATGCAAGCGGTAGTTCGCAAGCAAATGCAACAGTTACCTACACCCAAAATGTTATTAAAAATTTACCTACAATTAATTTTACAAGCCCATTAAACTCGCCTTACACATCACTAACACCAACATTTATATATAACGCAACTATTACTAACGTTAGTTCGGTATCTGGTTTAGAGGTTAAATTTAATAATACAATAATTGCAAATTATATTTACTTTAATGGTATTGTAACCTATAATGCAACATTAGCAACTGGCAATAATACCTTAGATATTAAAGCAACTAATGCCGATGGTGTGGTACAAAAAGCTGTTATTGTAAAACGTGCTGTGCGCGAAAACAAAAGCTTGCCAGTAATTAATTTAATTACTCCAACCATGCTATCCATTAGAACTCAAACAATTAATAATCAATTTAAATTTGAAATATTAAATGTAGTATCTAAACAGGATATTGAAGTGCTTGTAAATGGCCTAAAAGATACACTGTTTAACTACAATGTAACCGATAAAACAATAGATTTTATAGCAACATTTAATATTGGTGCAAACACGGTTAATGTTAAAGCAACCAATAATTATGGGTTTGATGCAAAACAAATAGATGCAGTTTACCGCAATTTTATTAATAATAATATAGTAGCACCCGAGGTTAATTTTACAAATCCTACACAAAACGTAACAACTCAAATTCCATCGTTTATTTATAAAGCCAACATAACCAATTTAGTAAATCAAAGTAATTTACAGGTGAAATTTAACGGCCTCACACTTTCAAATTACAATTTAAACCAAACTAGTTTTGAGTATCCAGCTAACCTAGTTGTAGGTAACAATGAGTTGCAAATTACTGCAACTACTAACGGCTTAACCGATACCAAAACAGCAATTGTAAATTATAAGCCCTTAGTTATTAATCATACTGCGCCATTACCAAAGGTTAATATTACTTCTCCAACAAACAATCAGGTTTCGCATACTAAAGCATTTAATTTTATGTTTT
>JAYSUQ010000246.1:0-8662 GCA_043718985.1 Bacteroidota bacterium
GCCATTGGCAGTAACAACCACCGAACCTTGCGGTATGTTTAATGCGTTTAACGATATTTCAGATCCTCCAGCCGATTTATACTGACCTTTAATTTTATATCTATTTTTTTCGGGTAACTGTTGTGCTACAGTTCTTGTTGAATCGTATAATTCCTGAAAAATATATTTATTAGCATTAGGAAAATCACTTGAAGCAAATTTACTTCTCAACGTATTTCCAAAGGGTTCTTTAGTTGATAAATAAATGCGACCGTTTGATGGATTGATGGTGTAATCTTTAATAAAATCAAACACACCATCAGGATTTTTATCGCCGTTTACATTTAATTTATCTAAGCCTAAAACTTGTACTAATAATTGGCCATTAATTGCGCCATTTGGTATGTATGGTATATCAATACCAGTTTCTATATTATTATAATAAATATCACATTTAAAATCGGGAGCGCTTAAGTTGTATGCGCCTAATGAGTAAACGTTTTTCATCATCAAATCCCAATTACTGTATTTAGGACTTGTGTTTGAACCCGATTTTAATAATTTTAAATATAAAGGTCCCGTTGTAAACTGATCGGCAAACTCACCTACTTGATAAGTTTTACCGTTGTATGTGTATTGGTAAGCTACGGCAATTGCTTGGTCGTTACTGATAGATTGATTAATTGATATAAAACCTAAACGGTTGTTGTAAGTAAATTCGGTAGGGTTTAATTTACGAGCTCCTGTATAATACTCATAATCGCGAGCGGGCTCCATAAATTTATTACTGTTATTACAGCTATTAGGAAAGTTTAATGTTTGCAAACTAGCATTAACTGCCGATGCATCTGCGTTAGTACGTGGAGGCATTAAACCATTAGATGATGTTAAAATGCTATACAAACTATTAGCGCCATTGTGCGGATTGTCGCCTAACGAATCGCTTATTTGAAATTGAGATAAAGGTTGGCAGCTAGCTCGTTTTAAGTTAACGTTAACGTGGGTAGAGTCTTCGCCCAAATCACTAAAGGCAACAAAATTACGAACTTGCTCGGCGTTTCCCGATAAATTTGATACATAAACCTCAACCTTTGTTAATACAATTGGCGTTGAAACAACTGGCAAAGTACTCATCCATTGGTCGTAATTATCTCTAAAATAATGACCTAAAAAATAATGTTTATTAACTTCGTAATTATCTGCGGTTACACTAAAATATTGTGTTTGTGCGCCACCCTGTACCGATACTTCTTGCTTTTTACCTCTTTGTTGTGCAAATAAGGTGGTGGCAGTTAACCGCCCAAACTGAAATTTAGTTTTAACCCCAAATAAACTTTGGCTACCTTGTATTAACGAGCTATTTAAGGGTAAAGCAACGTTACCCGCCTCAATGGTTTTTAAAATTTCATCTTCGTAGCCATTGTACTCAATTTTCATTTGATTTTCCCAATCAAATGAAGCCTCGGTGTTGTAACTGGTTGATATACGTAGTTTATCACCAATTTTACCAATTAGGTTTAACTGAATTTTCATGTTAAAATCAAAATTAGTTACTTTTTGTTGGCGTTGAGGTATTGCTGGGTTTAGTGTTTTGTTTCGGTTTAATGCAAAAATTAATTCGGCAGTACCAGTTGGTTTTATATCAACGGTGTTACCTCCAAAAATACGATCAAACAACTCGCTATTAACTTGTAATTTTGGAACTAGACCTTTTTTATTTTGGTTATTTAAATCTTCGGCTTTAATTTTTGATTTCCAATGATTTTTAACCGCTTGTTTAAATAATTGGTCTTGATAGTCCTGAAACTCTACATAAGTTTCGGGGCGATAATCCATATTTCCAATTTTTTGCTTTATATCGTAATTATTGGTTGCTGGGTTATACTCGGTAGTTGTGTTTACGTTTGATGGATTTTCTAAATACAACCCACTTTTATCGTCGTAATTTGGTTGCCCTCCATTGTTATCATTAAACTTAAAAGGTAAATCGGCTTTTGTAACTATTGGCGAATCGGTAGGTAAATTAAATAAGTTACGCTCATAGTGAGGTTTAGATAAAGGATTGCTTTTAGCATTAGAGCTAACAACAATACTCATTAAACCAACTGAGCAAGAACTTATTGCAATAAATTTAACAAACCCTTTTATCACGCTTTATTATATATTTTTTAATGCCGATTTTATCAGCAGTTCAACATTATCTGTAGCTACACCTTGTTGTTTTATTGATTTTTCGATAGCGCGCTCTGCTGCAACTTTCGGAAAACCAAGTGTAACTAATGCCATTAACGCTTCATCTTTGTTTTTATTGTATCCTGTACTTAAAATTTGAGAAATACCGCCTTCGTGTTTACCCATTTTTCCTTTTAAATCTACTACAATACGTTGTGCCGTTTTTTCGCCAATACCTTTTATGCTTTTTAATAATGCCACATTTGCGGTATTTATTGCGCCTGCAATTTCGGTTGCCTCAAGCGACGATAACATTAAAATAGCACTACCACCGCCAACACCCGATACCGATATTAGCTGGCGAAATAAGTCGCGTTCTTCGGTGTTTTCAAAACCAAAATAACGAGGATTGTCATCGCGCACATAAACACTCTCAACAAATAATTTAACATTTGCATGAGGTTGTATTTTAGAATAGGTTGTTAACGAAATAGTTAAACCATAACCAACACCGTTAACATCTATTACTGCAAATGCAGGATTTAATTCGGCTATTTTACCATTTACGTAATTTATCATACAAGAATGTGAAAGTAAGTAAAAAAGTACAAAATTAAAGCATCTCAATTCTATTTTGTAATACTGATTATCAATAGTTTATACATTTAACACTAAAGTAATTGGTATCATTTTTAACAAATTACTGTTCATATTTATTTAAACACAACTTTAAACAATTAACGTTTATATTAAAAAATTATTAAATTTGTTTAACTAAATCATTATAAATTTGGAAACGTTAATTATTATTTCTCTTATAATTGGTGCTTATTTAATAGGATCGATACCTACAGCAGTTTGGTGGGGTAAAAAATATTATGGTATTGATGTGCGAGAATTTGGTAGCGGTAATGCTGGTGCTACAAATACTTTTAGAGTTTTAGGTAAAAAAGCTGGTATTCCTGTTTTAATTATTGATATTTTAAAAGGAAGTGTAGCCGTTTTATTAGCTTTTTTATCGGGCTTTGCTTTTGATACAAATCAGTTTGTGAATTTACAATTAGCTTTGGGTATTGCCGCTTTAATAGGTCATGTTTTTCCTATTTTTGCAGGTTTTAGAGGCGGAAAAGGAGTTGCCACTATTTTAGGTGTTGTTATTTGTTTAACTCCAATTACAAGTTTAATGGTGTTATTTGTATTTTTAACTGTTTTATTAACAACCAAATATGTATCGCTATCATCAATATTAGCCGGTGTAAGTTTTCCGTTGTTTTTAAATTTAGTGCTTCATAATCAAAATCAAACTCTTATTATATTTTCGGTATTTGTAGCTATTTTATTAGTGGTTACTCATAAAAAAAACATTACACGTTTATTTAAAAAGCAAGAACCTAAAGTAAATTTATTTGCTAAAAAGGTTTAATAAATAATTACAATTAGCTTTATACAAAAACAGCGATTAAGTTTTAAAACCTAATCGCTGTTTTTTTTGTTATTAAAAGAATTATTTTGGTAACTCTAATTTAGATGGGTTTTCGTTGTTTGTTTTAAGTGGTGCAACAACTTCGTCTTTTGATTCAACCTCGGTAGATGTTTCGGTTTTTTTAACAAATGTGCCTTTATCGTTAAAAATAACATCAAAATGTTTTTTCTTGCTTGTCATTTCAGCTTCATAAGTAACAATACCGTCTACATCGGTAATTTTTGCCGCCTCGGTTAATTTGTAACCTACGTATGTTTTACCACAATGTATAATTGCAACTTTTGGCAACTGTGCAATTTTAATTTCTTGCTCTAATTCTTTAAACGAACCGTTGGCACCAAATACGGCAGATGATTCTACTTTGTTTAAATGAAATTCAGCTTCATAGTCATTTCCCTCTTTTTCCCAAACCTCAACTTTAGATGTTGGGTATTGTTTTGCGAAAGCTTGAGTAACAGATGCTGGTACTTGCTCAATTGCTAAATGTTGTGCGCTAGCTGTTGTTATTGCTAAAAATGCGCCTAGTGATAAAATTACTTTTTTCATTTTTTTACGGTTTAATTATTTATAATTCAAAAATACAATCTAATTCTTAAGAAATTCTTAAGAAAGTAACATTAAAATTTATAGTTATATCCAATTCGTATAACTTGAGTTTCATAATAATCGGTGCTTACATAATTAACGTCAGTACCTTGAATGTTTTTTTTGATTTGCATCGTATTTAATAGGTCGGTGGCATTAATAAATAATTCGCCTTTGTTTTTTTGAATCATTTTTTTTATCCCAAAATCTAATGAAAAACGCTGTGCTATTTGCCCTTGAGGAATAATATCTGGTGCTAAATAAACAGCTGTTAATTGTATATCGGTACTTTTAGGTAATTTAAATACACAATTTAGCTTTGTGTTACCCGAAATAATTTCTTGCTTAGGCGCATTGTATCTATTAATTGTAGGATATTTATTTATAACCGTAAATTGATTGATCGTATTTTGATAAGCATTGATATTTAAGTTAAACGAAAACCATTTTACAAGTTCTTGAGAAAAAACAAGTTCAATGCCTGTATTGTAACTTCTATTAGCATTTTGCATAATGCTATAAATTAATTTGCTACTATCTGAACTTGCAACACGAGTAATTGTAGCATCTGCAATTTTGTGATATAAAGCCGAATAAAAGTAGCCTTTGTTATAGTTTGATTTAAAGCCTATTTCAAATAAGTTTGTAAACTGAGGGCGCAATGCAGGATTACCAATTTTAATAATTTCTGCATCATCGTATTTTGGAAATATTCTTATATCAACTTCATTGGGTCTATCAACTCGTCGGTTATAAAAAATTGATAATTTGTTTTTATCATTTATTTTGTATCCTAACCTAATATTTGGAAATGGTTGAGTGTAATTATATCCATTACTTTTATAGGTATTGTGATTAGGATTTACTTTGTATTGCAAATCAACGTATTCAATTCTTAAACCTGCTTCTACTTCTAATTTTTTATTTTCAAAAATATAGTTTCCGTAAAGTGCTGGTATTGTTTCTTCATAAGTTGCCCAACCTCCCGCATTAACATCTAAGGGCGAATTTAAACCAGCAATAAATTTCATATTCGTAGGTATTATCCTTCTCCTAAATTTAAATCCTGTTTCTATTTTTCCGTATTTTAATGGCTGAATGTAATCTAAATTAAAATCGGCAACGTGTTCGTCTGATATCAATTTAAATGAATCTAATCCTGCATATGTTGGCAATATGTTTTCAAAATAATATTTTTCATCTTCTCTATGAAATGTATAATTAAATCCAATGTTTAATTTACGCCCCACTTGTTTAAATTTATGTTCGTAGCCTGCCGAGGCTGTTACAGTTGTTTTTAATTCATCTTCTAAAAATTTCCATAACCGATTACGCTGCGTTAAATCATTATTAAAAAATGGTTGATCTCCGTTATCTAAAATTTTTTCGCTACTAAATAACCCCGAAATTGTAAATGAGTTGTTGTCGTTTATATTCCAATCTATACCTGTTTTTGCTGTGCCTATAGTTGTTGTACGATTACGTTTGGTTTGATGGTTTATTATTGTTCCATCGTTGTAGGTTCGAGTAACAAATTCGTTTTTATTGAGTGTTTGAGTATATAAATAATCGCCTTGAAAAAACACATTCACTTTATTTTTGCGGTAGTTTAAGGATAACGAAGGATTTATTTTTGGGGTGTATTGATACTGTGGACTTATTGTTGGCAGGTTTTGTTTTTTTATCCATAAAGCACCTAAGCCAGTTGAGAGACCAACCTTTCCATTTAAACCATCTTGTTTATTTTTTTTATAAATGATGTTGATGATACCTGCATTGCCATTGGCATCATATTTTGCAGAGGGATTATTTATAATCTCTATTTTTTCGATAGCAGATGCAGGAATATTATCTAAACCCGATTGATTGCCAAAACCAGTTAATGCTGTTTGTTTGCCATCTATTAGTACAGTTACTTTATCGCTCCCTCGTAATTGTACTTTACCATCTTGCACTGTTACACTTGGTAAATTTTGCATAGTTTGTAAAACAGACCCACCAGTTTGACTAACATTATCAGATACATTAAATGTTTTTTTATCCATTTTAGAATTTATCTCATCTTGTTTTGCACTAACTTCTACTTCGCTTAATGTTTTATAATCTTCGGATAACAAAATTGTTCCTGCATCTAAATAGGAACTTAAATCGCCAATAAATAAATTTTGCCTAACTATTTTGTAACCTATAAATGAAGTTTCAATATAATAGTTTCCTTTTTTTATGGCGTTGATAGTAAATCTGCCTTCTTCGTTTGTAATTGTTCCTAAAACTAAAGTACTATCTTTTTCAGTTTTAATAACTACGGTTACATAAGGCATAGGTGCATTTGTAGCCGTTTCTTTTATAATACCTGATAAGGTTACAGAATTATTTTGTGCATTAATTTTAATATACAATGTAAATAATAGAATAGATATAAATACAGTTTTAGAAGTCATATTATAAGTTGTAAGATGCAAACTTAGTGTCAGATTCTAAAGTAAATCTTTAATTGATTGTAAAGTAAACGCGTGTAGTTGATTAGAATAAGAATAGTCTATTTTTAGTTGATACAGATTACAGATGCTTTTTACGATTGATAAACCAAGGCCTAATGAATCTTTTGAAGCGTCATTCTTTTTAAATCGAGTAAACAAATCTTCTTTATTTATGGTTAAAGGTTGACCAGTATTTAATATTTGTAATGCGTTGCCCGATATCAAAACTATTATTTTACCTCCTTCGTAATTATGTCTTATCGCATTTTGAAAAAGATTTGAGATTAAAATATCTGCCAACAAGGGATTGATTTTAATTTTAAGATTCGATTCTAAATTGAGTTCCAATTTAATTTGTTTTGCTTCAATCAAGTCCGAGTAATTACTTAGTACCTTAACAATAGTTTCTTTCAAATTAATAATTAAATTTTCTTGAAATTGATTATTCTCAATCTTAGTTAATAAAAGCAACGTTTTATTTAGGGCGCTTAATTTTTTAACTGTGTTTTCAACAGCTTGCAACTGATTCATTTCCTCTTCTTTTAAGTTAGAGGATTGCATAAGTAATGATATATTTGCTTTTACTACGGCTAATGGTGTTTGCATTTCGTGAGCAGCGTTTTCGGTAAACTCTTTTTGTTGTACAAAATCCGAATAAAGTTTTTTAGTCATTTTATTTAACGCACTATTTAGTTGGTTAAATTCTTTGGTAGTTGATGTTTCAAAATTATAAGGCTCATGTTTTTTAATATCGTAAGCATTTAACTCTGTAACTGTTTTATAAAATGGTAGCCATAGTGTTTTTGATAATAACCAGCTTACTAAAAAAAATGATGCTATTAAAAAAAATACAATTAATAAAAACGATGTAAATAAACTTTCCAGTAAATCATCTTCCTCTAATGTAGTTTTACTAAGGGTAATTAAATAATGAGTGTTTTTAAAAAAATAAGGGGCTTTTAAAACATGATGATTTAATAGTTCATCATCATTTTTATCAAAAACAAGAGTATCAGTAAACATAATTTTAGAATTTAAATAATTACTAATTTTTATGTGCGATAAACTATCAGAATTTAAATAAATATTATGAGGATAAGGAAGTTGCTGTATAACATGTTTGGCATTTATATATTCTTTATATAACTCCTCTTCTGTACTATTTCTTAATTCGCTTTTAATTAAAAAATAACAAGTAATACCAGCTATTATAAGTAAAGGCAAGCTAATTAACAAATAGTATAAAATTGTTTTACGTATTAATTGCATTACTAACTTATTTTAAAATTATAACCTATACCATATATAGTTTGCACATAATCTGCGCAACCTTTTTCTGCTAATTTTTTTCTGAGGTTTCGTAAATGCACATAAATAAAATCATGGCTATCTAATTGGTCACTATCGTCGCCCCACAAATGTTCCGCAATAGTGTTTTTAGAAAGTACTCTGTTTTTATTGCTTATAAAAAACAATTGTAGTTAATGAAATTTGCGTTTTGCCCGAACAAAGATTAGTAAAAGTAAATAATGAAGAGGTTGTATTAACTGCTAAAGAATATGCTTTACTATTGTTTTTTATAAGCAATAAAAATAGAGTGCTTTCTAAAAACACCATTGCAGAGCATTTGTGGGGCGATGATAGCGACCAAATGGATAGCCACGATTTTATATATGTTCATTTGAGAAACTTGCGTAAAAAATTAGCGGAAAAAGGTTGTACAGATTATGTACAAACCATTTATGGTATTGGTTATAATTTTAAAATAGGATAATGAAATAACCATGTTTGCCAAAATATAAACTCTCATTAGATAAAACTGGTTATACCATGTGGCAATTAAAAAATAATAAAATCTATTCATGAAATTAATTACAAAAACAATCAGTTACTATTTATTGATCAGTATTCCTTTGCTTCTTTTAGCAGGGGTATTTGCCTATTACCAGATAAAAGCTGAATT
>JAYSUQ010000247.1:0-3070 GCA_043718985.1 Bacteroidota bacterium
AATTGGCCTAATAATTAAAAACAAAGTTGATAAAAAAGCAATACTAATTATTTTTTTAGGCTTGTATAAAAGCAAATAAAGTAACATAGTTAAAACACAAAATGAATAAATGTGCGACATGCCAGTTTCAAAAATTCCGTAGTAAAAAATACCAGTTGTAAATAATAGTAAAAAACATAATAAAATAGATTTTTTAATGGAATATTGCTCTTTAAACATCAAAAACGCAAAAAACAAACCAATTGTTAGGTAAAATACGCCCGCAACATCAATCGCTTTTTGATATGAAAACGAAAAACCATCTTTATTTGTAGATGCTAAATGACCAATTAACCAAAACGGACTTTGCATTAAGGCAACTCCATATGGATATTTTGTAAGTACTTTATTTGATAAAGAATCTAGCTTAAAACCAAAACCAGTTTTTTCATCTACTTTAATAGGAAAGTTAGTTGTTTTAAAATTATAAATAAAAAGTGCGGGTAAATAAACATTATAACCAGCCTTATCTGCCCAAATTTGAGAATGATATGTGTATATTTTATCTTTTGAATGCCTGTTTAATGATAAAAAAACAAATAACCCAAAAATAATCAAAAAACAGCCTGTAATTTTAATATTTTTTTTAAACATATTGTTGTTTTTCAAGTATTTAAATGTATTACATAAAGTTTAAGATACGCTATAAATAAATAATTTAATACTAACAAAATTGCGTTGTTTTATGAATTAAAAATTAACACAATTAAAAAAAATCACACTGAACTCACAAGCTTATTTAATTTTTGCGAGTTAAAAATATACCTTATTTTTAAGCATTAAAATGAAAGAACAAGCCATATCTATTTTAGATTATCATTACGAATTACCTTTAGAGCGAATTGCAAAATTTCCGTTACCAGAAAGAGATAACTCTAAATTATTAGTTTATAAAAACAATACCATTAAAGAATCTACATATGCACAATTAAGTGATTATTTACCAAAAAATAGTTTACTGTTTTTTAATAATACTAAAGTTATACCTGCACGGTTGTATTTTAAAACAAGTAACGATAAACATATTGAAATATTTTGTTTAGAAAGCGCTACAAATACAGTTGACGTGATTGGTAAAATGCACGAAACCAAAAGCGTGCAATGGAAATGTATTGTTGGTGGTTTGGCAAAATGGAAAGATGATTTTGTGTTTCTTAAAACAGATGCTATTGAAATTAAAGCTCAAATTATAGAACGATTATCAGACTCGTTAGTTATTGAATTTAGTTGGGAACCTGGCAACAAAACCTTTTCTGAGGTTTTACAAATTGCTGGCGCTGTGCCAATACCTCCTTATTTAAAGAGAAATGCCGAAAGTTTAGATGCCGAACGCTACCAAACACTTTACGCTAAAAATGAAGGTTCGGTTGCAGCGCCTACTGCTGGTTTGCATTTTACCGATAACTTATTACAAAAAATAAAAACACAAAACATACAAGCGCATTATATTACTTTACATGTTGGCGCTGGTACATTTAAGCCTGTTAAAGCAAGCACAATGCGCGAGCATCAAATGCATAGAGAATTTATTGAAATTACAATTGATACCATTGAATCGATTGTAATAAATAGTAATAAACAAATGATTGCAGTTGGCACAACTTCTTTGCGAACTATTGAAAGTTTATATTGGCTTGGCGTAAAGGTTACACTAAATGCAGATATAAAATTAACCGATTTAATTATTAACCAATGGGATGCTTACGAATTAAATAAATTTAAAATTAATAGTAACGATGCTTTATTAAATTTAAAAAATTATTTAATTAAACATAACCTCTCATCAATTTATACCCAAACAAGTTTGCTTATTGTACCAGGTTATGATTTTAAAATAATTATGGCACTTGTCACTAATTTTCATCAGCCCGAAAGTACTCTTATTTTATTAGTAGCTGCTTTTATTGGTAAAGATTGGCGAAAAGTATATAACCATGCTTTAACACAAAATTTTAGATTTTTGAGTTATGGCGATGGAAGTTTACTATTTAGAGGGATTTAATTTTAGCTTTTTAGTGCTTAGGAAATTTGTATTAATTTTTGTGTTGCCATCGAAAATTTAATATCCGAATAACTATAATCGTCGCCTAAGGTTTCTTTTAAATAAGCTAGTCTGTTTTCGCCAGTATAACTTTTATTTAATTTTAAAATAGTGTTATGCTTATCTTCATTTATTAATTTAGTAATAGGCAATAATCCCAAGCTAATAAAATGTTCTAAATGTTTTTCGATGGTGCCAATAGTTAGTACTCGCTCTTGCGCTATTTGAAAAATTGATTTACCTTCTTTAAAAAAATCTAATGTTATTAATTTTGTATCTTGTTTTGGTGTTTTTTTTAAACCACCCGCTTGTTTTTTAATATTTGCATTTGGTTTATAATTTTGTTTTTCATCTGCATCAGCTTTATCAATGGTAGCATAACTTTGTTTAACTTGTTCAAAGCGTTCTAACTGATTGTTTACGTGCATAAAATCTTTTTTGTTTAATTCTTTATTATAAACTATTGCATCAATAATTAATAATGTTTTATCGAGTTGTTGCAAATGTTTAAAAACCATTAATTCTAAATCTTGAAGTTCGGTTAAAAATAGTTTAATGTTTTTTTCATCTTTTAATAAATCTATTTTTAATAATATAGCTTTAGATATTTCTTTTAATTGCGGGTAAAAATAATTTTTAGCAGAGGTATTTCTATCCTCTAAAGCTTTTATATAGTTTGGACTTGCATCGTTAAATAAATTAAGTAGTTGATTGCAAAATTTATCGGCATTTTGCTTTAAGTTTTCTATTTTTTCGAAAACCGATTTTGCCCAATTGTTATGGCTTTGCTTTGGCGATTTGTTTTCAGAAAACTGATATGAGTTTAAGTGTTTGTTTACTGATAAATCTAACAAACTAAAATCGTAAGTAGTTAATAATGTTGTTTTTAAAAATAGTTTTGTTTCGTTTGTAATTTGTTTTTGTAGCGTAGTTACATCCGATTTATTTTCTGCAAAATTAACTAAGGTATTATCTTGTGCTATGTTATTA
>JAYSUQ010000248.1:0-8611 GCA_043718985.1 Bacteroidota bacterium
AAGGCCGAGTCGTTTGTTTTAACTAGTTTTTTAATGCCGTGCATATAAATTCGCTTATTATTGTGTTTATAAACATCTTGTTTAAACCAATTTTTTGAGGTTATAATAGGTAGTTTAACCTCTTGCGCCGTGCAAGCAATGGCAAATAAAATTAAGCAACTTATAATTATTGTTTTTAGCATATTTAATATTAGCATTTATTTTTAGTTAATTATTAGTTTCCAATTACTTTTTTCTAATTCATATTTTGAATATGATTTATGTTTATAATACAAATTATGTTTTATTATAATGCTATCGGAATATTTATTTACAGTTGTATCAATAAAGTAAAAAATATTTAAATTTTCGTTATCATTTAAAAATTTATTCCAAGATTTATATCCACGTTTAAGTACACTTACCGAATCTAAATTATTTATGTAATAGGAAGATTGTATATATGTACTGTCACCAGTTCTATTTTTATAATAACCGTTCCTGACAATTTTTAAATCTGTTAACGTTGTATCTTTTGAATAATAAAAGTATAAGTTAGTTTTTAAATTATTAATAATTTTCAACTTATTATCTGCGGGATCGCAACTAAAGAATAAATAAATAAAACTTAAGTATAATAGTAGTTTTTTATTCACTAATTAAACAAAGTTAATATTTCAGTTTTAATAAAATCATCGTATTTATTATTATAAATTATACCAATGTACTCTGCATTTACACCAAAACTAATGCTTACTTCAGTATTTAATACTAATTCTTTAAATTTTGTATCTGAATTATATGGAAAATTCATATATGATTGGTAATCAATTTTTTTTTCGTTATTAAAAATAAAGTAGTTTAAAGAATAATCTTCGCAATATTGATCAGTTAAAGTAACTATTTCTGCAATATCATTAATCGTAAATACATATTTATTCGTTTCTTCTTTATAAAAAGATCGATCATTTTTAGTAATAGGAAAAAAGTTACTTTTACTTACACCGTATAAATGTGTCACACCCGCAATAAAATGATGATTACTGAATTTTTTAAAAATTATTTTTACTATATTTCCCCATAAGGTTTTATTAATAGCTTCAATTTTATTTGTTTTAAATAAATATTCACTTATCAAATTAATAGGATTTGCTTTACGATATACCTGTTCAATCAATAAATTGGTGTGATTGTCTGAAAAAAAGTTTGTTTTTATAATTACTTGCATAACTTGTTTTTAAAAATTAATTACCAATCGAAAACATGAACCCATTTGTTTGTTGCTGGATTCCACCATTTAATCGATTTTGAATAGTTCACTGTCCCAATATTACGTTGATAACTACTGGGCTTACTTCTATCTATATACATTAAAAATTTATCTATACCAAATACATTTGAAGAGCCAGAAGTGTTATATATTAATGATTTCGTAAGAGTACTTGCAGGTACAAATATTTTTTCAATTGTATAATCTTGATATATAGCACCTGTTGCAGGATATTTAGATGGTAATGTATTTGTTGCGGGGCCTGGGGTTAGGTGCGGATTTTTACTAGGTCCGTTACCATTCGATGCATATAAAGGCCCACCATTATCGTAAAATGAATACGAAGCCCCACCATTATTAAAATCAGGGTCGTTTCCTTGGCTCGCTTGGTTAGCTAAGGCGTTATCATATTCCGTAATACCAAAATCTATTGGAGCATCTTTTTTATTGCTTCCTGAATTTATATCAGCATAAATGGTTAGGTTATAACCTGCCCAGTTTGATGCATCGTTCCAAGTGCCACCGTGTTGGTATATTTCTAAGGTCTTTAAAAAATGACCTCCACCTGCAATTATTAAGCCTGCACCTAAAAGACCGCCTACGCCAGTTGCAGCTAAAACAATACCCACAACAATAGATACGCCTGCAACCACATCTGTCCACGTTAAATAACCTGTAGGGTCGCTGTATTTAAGTGGGTTGCCGTAGGCGTAGGTGTAGCGGTTGTAGTTTTGTGTAAAATTGGGGTTTTGGTTAAAGGGGTCGGGGCTTAGCATTTGGCTTGTTATGGGGTCGTACATGCGGCCATTCATATTAATTAAACCAAATTGGGTTAAATGTTCGTGCCCTGTGTAGCCACGCGCAAACCAATTAAAAGCTTGGTATTGGTTATTTGCGGTGTAAGTCCAGTTAGTGTGGTTACGTTTGCGCCCCCAAGCATCAAAATTTTGTTCGAGTACAACGGTTCCCGCATCGTTTGTAATGGTATTTATAGTACCTAAATGGTCGGTATATAAATAGTACATATTACCCACGCCATTATCAATAACATAAACTGCATTTGTGCCTGCAATGTAATGCACTTCGCGCGTGTTAGTTGGTGTAATTTCTTTTTCAAAATTAGCTACATAATATTTTGTATTTATTAAATTACTTTGAAAATACGTTTCTGTTTTTTTGCGTTCATCGTCGGCTCCATAAATAATAGTATATTGGTTATCACCCTCAATTATACTTTGCACTTTATTAAATGGTGTGTAGGTTATATCTTGCTGCAACAAGCTAATATCGGGCGTTGGGTTAGTAGCGGTTTCGAGGGCATTTGTTTTAGAGGCATTAAAGGTTGTTGTACCCACATCGGTTTTATCTAAAATATTGCCAACATTACCATAGGTAATATTTATTTGGTTGGTTGTGCCCGCTACGTTTGATTGTGTTAGCCTATCTAAATTATCATATGTAAAATTTTCGGCTAAGCCTTTTAAGTTATCGGTACGCGATAATAAATTACCATTTTGCAAATTAAAATTTAAACTTAAGTTTTGTATTGTGCCAGCAGTTATGTTAGTTAATGTGCCAATGTTATTAAATGTTTTAATGGTTTGTATGCCATTACCATTTGTAAATTTAGTTACTTGTCCCATTGGGTTAACGTCATCTTGTTCCCAAATTAGTACCGAATTATCTACCCGTTTTACGGTTTTTAAATAACCATTTGTGGTATATTCTTTTTTAATAGCAAAACCAGTTGGGTAAGTAATTTTTGATACGTTGGTGTTTTGGTCGTAATCAAATGCGGTTGTAAAATTATTACCATTAATGTTTTCGGTAACTGTTTTAGTGCGGTTTAAATTATCGTAAGTAAATGCTTGTGTAATGCCATTTGGTGCAGTTACTTGTAATAACTGATTTAAGCCGCCACCAGATGTTATGTATTGATAAGATGTTACGCCCATACTGTTTGTTTTAGATATTGGCCTATCAATGTTATCATACTCAAATGTATGTGTTTTATTATTAGCATCGGTGGTTGATTTTAATAGGCCAAAAGCATCGTAAACAAAGGTAGTTGTGCCAGCACTTTTATCTACTAATTTTGTTTGATTGGCCACATCGTCGTATTCCATCGTATTCATTGTAACACCATTTACTTTAACTTCTTTTGGTTTGTGGTTACTGTAGTAAGATGTTAAAATAGTTCCGCCATTATCAGTTGCTTCAACCAATATACCTGTAGGGTCGGTAGTTTTTGATACCGTTTTGCCATCGGGCGTGGTGGTAGTAGTTTTACTATTACCACCTACATAGGTATAACCATAATAGGTGTTAAACAAATTTGTACCATCGCTCACATTGCCCTGTATGTTACGATTGTAGGCATCGTAGTAATAAGTATTAATAACTGGTATGTATGTGTTACCAATATTGGTTTGATAATTAGATGATGATTTTTCTAACCTACCTTTGGCATCGTATTTAGCAACCTTAAAAACTGGGTTAGTAAAACCAGCCACTTGGCTTTTTAATTCGCGCGCCAACATATCGTAATACGACACCGTTGTTGGGCTACCTGTTTGTGTTTTAGTTATTTTATAAAGAATATTAGCAATAGATAGGGGTTCTGTACCTGTAACATCGGCAGGTTGCGCCCACTCTAATAACGAATTAGATTCGATACCATCGGGCGTTTTACTATAAATTGGGTTACCAAAACCATCGTAAGTATAGGTTGATGTTAATCCATCAATACCTTTAACAGTAATTGGTTTAGCCCATTTATTATCATACGTTACTTGGCTTGCTTGGTTTAAAACGTTGTATGATTTTATTTTAAATCTAAATTTTGCATCATAATCCCAATGCGTGAGTTTAGGTGTTAGTGCAGTACTGCTTAATGTTTGTTGAGTTGAAAGGCCTGTGTTAGCATCAATTACATAATCTATTACTGTGCTATTGATTAAACTATTAACATCGTTAGTTTGTTTTATTAAATTACCTTTTGCATTATATTGATAATCAACTCTACGCGAGTAAGGTGTTTCGCCATTACGGGTAACAGTTGTAACGTTACTTGATACTTTATTTGGCAACCATGCACCCGCTTGAGTATAGGTTAATGTTTTGTTTGTTATTTCGTAACCCGCATTAACGTTTGTTGTTTGCGAAGTTAAGTTGCCGTTGGTATTATACACATTATCAACAGAGGTTACATTGCCCGATAAATGATCTATTTTTGTAATGTTGTCGATTTTATTAAAGTACCTTGGCCCATCAAAACTAGATATTGGAATATTTGAATTTACATAATTTGTTGTAGATAGAGGAACACTTGTTGAATTAATGTAAAGTTTTGTTGAAACTGGAAATAGATTAAAATAAGGAGTGTTGTAATTATAGTTTGCTACTGATTTTAAATCTTGTGTAACATCAATAGCGGTTATTTTTTTAAAACCCAACAAGCCCTTGCCTTGTAAATGCAAAATAGCGTCTTCGTATGCATAAGTAGTTGAATTTAAGCCACCAATACCATTTGATGTTTTGGTTTCGCTTACCACATAAAATGCATTTTGAAATTGACTTAATGGATAAGTTAAAATAGCAGATTTTGTATACAAAGGACTACCGGCAGTTAAGGGTGTAAAATTAAATTGTGTGTATTTGCCAATGCCATCATACATTTGGGTTAAACGTTTTGATTTTGCTCCTCTATTAAAATAAAATATTTTGCCACTTACCTCGCCGCCTCCAGGGTTTTTTCCAATGTATAAATCTTCAATACCATCGCCATTAAAATCACCAAAGTTTAAATCCCTAATTTTTTGAGTAAAGTTTGTCATATCAACTGTATAACTTTCAGGTAAAAAAGTTAAGCCAGTGCTATAATATACTGTGAGATTATTTGTTGTTTCTAATTCGTTAAATTCTAATATGTCAGCTTTTCCATCGCCACTTACATCGCGGCATAAATAATACTTATACTCCGTAGATACAGGTAAACCAACAGTACTAATATCAATAGGTTTATAGTTTGAATTGCCTTTACTCAAATATATTTTCCATTGTGCGCTCGTTAAGTTTGTTTGAAAATGATTTAAGTAATCTGTTTTACCGTCGCCATTAAAATCTGCATATAAATTAAATGGGTTGTCCATATTTAATTCTGGGCAACTTTCGCAAACAAAATAATTATTAGATAAATATGGTGTATTAGATAGATCGGCCAAAACATAAGGATTACCATTAATAAATTTTAAGATATGTTTAGTAGTAACGCCATTATTGCTACGCAAAAGATTTACAAATTCAGAAACACCATCACCATCAATATCTAATTGCATTGACGAACTAAAAGATAAATATGGTGAAGAGGGGCTTGAATTATCTAGTAATTTATGAATTGGATTTAAGGGATTTAATCCTAAGTAAATATATAAATCACCTTCTGTAAACGTTGCATTAGGTATATAAACCATTAAATCTATTTTTCTATCTCCATTAGCATCAAGTAACCAGTGATTATATTTTGGTAAACTTGAATTACTCCCCGCTATTATATTTGAAATAATAGAAATTGATGCGCTCGGATCAAAACTATTACCGTTAGAAACATAGGGATAAAATGTTAAGTTAACTTGAGTAGTACTGACCGGTACAATAGACCTCATTAAAACATCTTCTTTTGAATCCCCATTAAAATCAATAGATTCATAAAGCATATTGCCCGATACGCCTCTGTTAACTGGGAATATGTCTATTGGTTGAAAA
This sequence comes from Bacteroidota bacterium, assembly GCA_043718985.1. Classification (GTDB taxonomy): domain Bacteria; phylum Bacteroidota; class Bacteroidia; order B-17B0; family Aurantibacillaceae; genus UBA4416. The sequence goes on from JAYSUQ010000248.1 coordinate 6,014, forward strand.
CCCTGTGGGAAATTAATAGGGTTGCCTGATGACTGAAATGTATTATTACCAATGTTTTTGTATGGTTCCCAATTAAACCAAGATGTTGTACTTGTACCTAAATCTAAATCATAATTTAAGGCAACTAAATCTTTTTTACCATCTCCATTAAAGTCTAATAAAATATCATGTTGCATATAGGGCAAATTAGCACTACCTGTTTTAATAATATCTTGTACCAAGCTAACCGAATTATCTATTCCGTAACTAAATTTTAATGGGTTTAATGTAGTATAATCGCTCCCCACTTCTTCAATATTAGTTAAATAAGAATCAGCATGATGCTGAGAATAATTAAAATTATATTGTTTGGTAAATTCACTATCGGTTTTAACTTCAATTTGTCTTAACAAAGTAGAGTTGTTTACTTCACCCCCTGCAATAAAACTAGAATTTGGGTATTGGGTTGCTTGGTAATAAAATTTTATGGAATTGTAAGGTACAATACCTGCCGTTGCATTACCTGTATATAATATTTCCTTTATAGTTACTTCGCCATTAACATTGTTATAATTAAATAAAATATAATTGCCATTTGAATCATACATTTTACTAATCTTCCATTCTAATACAGTTGTTTGTCCAACTGGAATTAATCGTGAATCAACTGAATTACCGTATTCATAAGTTATTCCATCCTTTGTTTCTACCTGAAACCATTCTGGCCCATTACCAATTGTGTTTTTAGATGAGATTTTCCTAAATGATTCAGATTCTGTACTGTATGACACATTAATTGCACCATTACCACCATACCCAGATGACCATACTAACCTATTACCATCTAAACTAAATAAATCATCACTTGTTAAATCAACTCCATGATGAAAGCCCCTGTTATAAAACGTAGAATTTGTTCTAAATATACTCGATATTCCACTAATATTCCAACCTATACCTGCAATACCAGCAACACTTACACTGCTATATGCTAATGAAATGTTTGGTTGCATGTTAGCTGTACCAGTTGGGATATAAATAGGTACATTACAAGCGGCAGAGCCTACAGGCGTAACATTAAAAGTATACGGTATAGAACCAACAGGTTTTGTTAAATTCAACGTTTGAATAACAGGGTTAATCCCATTTGTACCAGAGGCAGCGTAAGCGGTTGGCGCAATAATTTCTTTATCTAAATATAACCGTGTGTTAGGTGTAAATTTACTGCCTACGGTTGCTTTTATTTGGTCGCGAGAAACATAACTGGCTGGCACTTGTTGGCTTGTTGTTACTAATGTTGTTGTAGCTGTTTGTGCAATATTGTTAAGCACAACAAGCAGCAAACAACTAACTATTATATTTTTATTATTTGAAAACATACGTTTAAAATTAAAGTGACTAAATAAAAAAAAGTTGTACTAGTTATTTTTTTAATAACGCTACTTCTTTTTTTAATACTTCAATTTGTTTTTGCTGTTCAATTAAATATAGGGTTAGCTCTTCTATCTTTTCCATTTGCTTGTTAACAAGCAAACCTAATGGTGCACCGTTAGTTTTTATTTCGGTAGCTGATGGTATGTTTTGTAAATGGTTGTGTTTAGTAATGTATTGTTCAACCTCGGCTAATGGTTTTAGTTTGTAATTTTTTGCAAACACATAATCGGGCCAAGTGCTTTGTAGCTGCACAACTACCTCCTCTGCCATTACTTTGCCACCTACCGAAAGCATATAGCCAACCGCTGGGCGAATAGCACCTATTAAAGTTGCCCCATTATTATTTACCTTAAAATTTGTTGTATTTGTTGTTGCATTTTTTATGGTAAAGGGGTTTGAACCTTGTGTATTAATTTCTGTTTCGCCATCGCCATAAACCACAAAAGCTTGGCGGTTATCTGTTTTTACAATCGAAAATGCTTTAATGCTATTGTTCCATGTTACAACCTTAACGCCATTTGCGTAATCTGTATTTTGATTAATTTCTAATGCTGTGTTTGGGTCAATGGTACCTGATTGTGTCCACCCAATTTTTAAACTGCGTTGCATATCAACCTCGGCGCCTAAAAATACACGACCGCCATTAGTACCTGTATTAATTGCTGTGGGTTTACCACAATAAAAATTAATTTTTAATCCATTAGTATTACCACTTGTTTCCATTGATGAACTCGCATTATCTGAACCCAAAGTAATTGCATGTCCTAAAGCTTGATCATATAACTGTATTCTTCCGCCAAAAAAGAACCAAGGATCTTTTGATGGAGTGAAACAAGGGTTTATGGGAGCGGAGCCTGAACCTGGTCCAACTTTATAAATAGCACCTTGTGTTAGCGTTTCTGGCGTGAAATTAACTCCATTAACACCATCAAAAGTAAAACCGTTGTTTAAACGTGTTGCACCACCAACATTTAAATCGTTATTAATTTGTGCACTGCGGTTAAAATTTACTTGGTCGTTAAAGTTTGATACGCCCGTAACCTCTAATTTAAATTTAGCTCGCACATCGCCAAATATGTTTGTTTGGCCTTCTATAATTTTACTCGCATCCATTTTAATGGTATCGGCTACAAGCTTACCTGTTTTAACATCGCCAGTTGCGCGTACTTTATCTGTAATAACAAC
>JAYSUQ010000249.1:0-3050 GCA_043718985.1 Bacteroidota bacterium
TGCAAATCTGCCTCGCTTTCCGAAAAGCTACCTCTCTCTACAGAGCCACCAATTATTATTAATTTACCTTTTGGAGAATTCATTGTTTACGTTTTTATAGTTGCACAAATTTAAACTTATCGGCTATAGTTAAACGTTAATTAAATAGCAGTTATGAGTATATTTTAAACAAATAATTGTTAACCAATTTTTATTAAGGAGTTGTATTTTTATCATTGATTAAAAATATATCTTAAGTCTTTTTAACAAATAGCCCTTTTCAAATCCAACAAAAAAACTATCTTTGCCACGTTTGAAAAAAATTAGTTTATATTTTACAATTTTAATTGCTGTTTTTGTAACGAATTGCGATGGCTACAATCGGTTATTAAAAAGTAGTAACTACGAATTAAAGCTCGAAAAAGCTCAAACGTATTATGCAAAAGGAAATTACGTTAAGGCTTCTGCTTTATTTGAAGAGCTAATACCAGTTTATAAAGGAACCGATAAAGCCGAAGAAATTTATTATTATTATTCGTATTGTAATTTTTACCAAGGCGATTATAGTTTAGCACAATTTCATTTTAAAAGTTATTACCGTAATTTCCCTACGGGTAAACATGCCGAAGAATGCTTGTTTTTAAATGCATATTGTTATTATTTAAATTCGCCAGCATACCATTTAGACCAAACAGATACTAAAAATGCAATGACGGAAATGCAAAATTTTATTGATCAGTTTCCTGAAAGTGCTCGCATAGATTCTTGTAACAAAATAACGAATATTTTACGCAGTAAACTCGAAAAAAAAGAATACGACATTATAAAACAATATTATTTTATTGCCGATTATAAAGCAGCAATAGCATCGGGTAATAATTATATGAAAGAATTTCCCGAATCGACTAAAATAGATGAGGTACTTTATGTTATTTGCGATTCGTATTATTTACTAGCAATTAATAGTTTAGAAATTAAAAAAGCAGAAAGATTAGATTTTTGCATTGAAACTTACTTAAAATTACTAAATTTATACCCTAATAGTAGTTTTTTGCAAAAAGCCGAAACTATTTACACAAATTGCTTAAAAATTAAAAACAATAATAAAAAGTCATAAAATGGATTTCAAAAAAACAAACGCTGAATCAAGCACAGTTACTCGCGACATCAGAAATTTTGATGGACCAACAGGTAATTTATACGAAGCAGTATCTATTATGTCTAAACGTGCTAATCAAATTAGTTCAGAAATGAAAGAAGAATTAACAGCAAAATTAGCAGAGTTTGCTAACCACTCTGATAATTTAGAAGAGATTTTTGAAAATCGTGAGCAAATTGAAATTTCTAAATTTTACGAAAAACTACCAAAACCAACATTAATTGCTATTAATGAGTTTTTAGAAGACAAAACATATTACAGAAATCCTGCTAAGGAAAATGTTAGACTTGAAGATTAATTTAATTTGATATACTTAACAAAACCCATCGTCCAAATTAGGCAGATGGGTTTTTGTATTTTATGGTATTAAAAAACAAACATATTTTATTAGGGATAACTGGTGGTATTGCTGCATATAAATGCGCGCACTTAATTAGGTTATTTATAAAAGAAGGCGCTCAGGTTAAAGTTGTAATGACAAAAAGTGCCCAAGAGTTTGTAACCGCTAAAACATTATCGGTTTTAAGTAAAAATGAAGTTGTTACCGATTTTTTTGACAATAATAATAACTGGCATAATCATGTAGCCCTTGCCGAGTGGTGCGATTTAATGTTAATTGCCCCATTAACAGCAAACACTTTAGGTAAAATGGCTAATGGCCTATGCGATAACATTGTAACAGCTTGTTACCTATCGGCAAAAAGTATAGTATTTATTGCACCCGCAATGGATTTGGATATGTACCAACACCCAACCACTTTACAAAATTTACAAAAACTAACTACTTATGGCAATAAAATTATTGCTGCCGAAAGTGGTGAATTAGCAAGTGGTTTAATTGGTGAAGGACGAATGGCTGAGCCTGAAAACATGGTTGAATTTATTAAAAAACAGTTACAACAAAATTTGCCATTACGTAGTAAAAAAATTTTAGTTAATGCAGGCCCAACCTACGAAGCAATTGACCCTGTTAGGTTTATTGGTAATCGTTCGTCGGGAAAAATGGGGGTAGCCATAGCAGATGAATTTAGCAAATTAGGTGCCGATGTTACTTTGGTTTTAGGACCATCGCATATTATACCAACTCAAAAAAACATTAAGTTAATTAATGTTGAAAATGCTGGAGAAATGCTAACCGCATGTTTAAATGAATTTGACGCGTGCGATATTGCCATATTATCAGCAGCTGTAGCCGATTATAAACCAAAAGTAGTTTCTACATCCAAAATTAAAAAAAACGATAATGAGTTAACAATAGAATTAGTTAAAACAAATGATGTGTTGGCTACGTTAGGGCAACATAAAAAACACCAACTTTTAATTGGCTTTGCATTAGAAACTGATAATATAATTGAATACGCTACACAAAAAATAAAAAATAAAAATTTAGATTTTATCATAGCAAACTCGGCTATTGAAGCTGGCGCTGGTTTTGGTGTTGATACAAATAAAATAACAATTATTGACAAACACAATAATATACATAATTTTGAGTTAAAAACTAAACTAGAAGTTGCAAAAGATATTGCGAATTTTACATTAAACTATTTAAATAAAAATGCTTAAACATATAATTTTAGTTTGCTTACTTTTTAGTAACCAGTTTGTTATAGCCCAGGAGTTAAACTGCCAAGTAAACGTTGTATCGCCACAATTACAAGGTAGCACAACCGAAAAACAAATATTAGAGCAACTGCAAAAAGCTATTTTCGAGTTTATGAACAACACCCGTTGGACTAAAGAAAGCTTTACCATAAACGAACGAATTGATTGCTCGATGCAAATTAACGTTACCTCTAAAGTTGGTTCAGATGAATATAAGGCTTCAATACAAGTTCAAAGTAGAAGACCAGTTTATAAAAGTTCTTATTTTAGCCCTGTTTTTAGTTGAGCCACTTTCGTTCGATTTCCA
>JAYSUQ010000250.1:0-8555 GCA_043718985.1 Bacteroidota bacterium
CGAGTGCAAAATTTTTAAATGAATTATAAATAATAAACTGCTTATTATTACTACTACATAAGCGTAAAACATTACGCTATATGATTACAAAACACCCCCTCGCGCGGATATGAAGGGCTGGTAAAAGGGGGGAGTATCCGTGCTTTGTTATAAATTGCAATTACTGTTTTAAATGTAAGGCACGGATACCTTACACACAATCAACTCTTCATATATTTACGAGCGAGGTTAAATCGCATAGGTATTACTGTAAAATCGATACAACAATGCTAGTTTAAATTTATTGTAAATACATTTTTTAATAAGTTGTTGCTATAATTTGTAGCATTTCTTTTTTAGACCTAATTGTCAATAAGTTACTGTTTTTTTTGAAAATTAATTTTAAAGTCTAAAAATTACTTCTTTACCTTTGTATCATCAAAACGTAATCAATAAAATAAATATATAATGGAAGTATCAGGACAATTAAAAGTAAAATTTGACACGCAAAAAGTAAGCGAAAAGTTTCAAAAAAGAGATTTTGTATTAACTACAGATATGAGTACACCGTACCCACAACAAGTTAGTTTTCAGGTTACACAAGATAAGTGTACAATGTTAGATACCTACAACGAAGGCGACGAAATTAAAGTACAATTTAACCTACGAGGCCGAGAATGGAATGGCCCACAAGGCATTAAATTTTTTAACACATTAGAGGCTTGGCGTATTGAAAAAGTAGCGGCAGGCTCTAGCTCATCTGCTCCTGCAGCCTCATCTAATAATGGAATGCAAGAAAACACATCGGCACCTGTATTTAACAGTAGCGTTGCCGATAATGACGATTTACCATTTTAATTTTAATTTAAAATAAAATAGCAAGGCTAAAGAGATTAACAACGTTAAAAGTTGAAAATCTCTTTAGCTTTTTTAATATATACTCTATGCCTAAAAATAAACCTTCGGTACTTTTAATTTATACAGGCGGTACCATTGGTATGATGCAAGATGCACGTACAGGTGTGTTAAAACCTTTTAATTTTAAAGCCTTAACAAAACAAATTCCCGAGCTTCAAAAATTTGATATTGATTTATCATCTATATCGTTTAGCAAGCCCATCGATTCATCAAACATGAATCCTACTATTTGGATAGAATTAGCAAAAATTATAAAAGATAATTACGGCAAACACGATGGTTTTGTTGTGTTGCATGGGTCAGATACGATGAGTTACACTGCAAGTGCTCTAAGCTTTATGTTGCAAAATTTATCAAAACCTGTAATACTAACAGGCTCACAATTGCCAATAGGCATTATACGCACCGATGGAAAAGAAAATTTAATTACAGCTATTGAAATTGCTGCCGCACAAAAAAATGATAAACCAATAGTAACCGAAGTTTGTGTGTATTTTGAATATAAATTATACCGAGGTAACCGAACCTACAAATATAATTCGGCCCATTTTGATGCGTTTAAATCGCCTAACTACCCTGCATTGGCAGAAGCTGGCGTAGATATTTTATACAATACAACAGCTTTATTAAAGCCTTCTAAAAAAACATTTACAGTAAATTTAAGTTTAGATAACGATATTGCAGTTTTAAAACTATTTCCAGGATTAAGTAAAAAAATAACATTAGCAATATTAAATACAACAGGTTTAAAAGCAATAGTAATAGAAACCTTTGGCGCAGGTAATGCAACTACAGATGAATGGTTTACTGCAGCATTAACACAAGCTATTAATAATGGAATTATTGTATACAATGTAACCCAATGTGCCGAGGGTAAAGTAGTGCAAGGCATGTACGAAACCAGTAGTCATTTACAAAAAATAGGTGTAATTAGTGGTAACGATATAACAATTGAAAGCGCCATTGCAAAACTAATGTTTGTGTTAGGAAAAAAATTACCGTTATTAAAAACAAAACAATTACTAGCTACTAATATTTGTGGCGAAATAACAATTTAAAAAAAGCCTATTTAAACTAATAAAATTTATAAATGAAAAATTACATTAACATAAATGGCATAAAATTATACGGCTATCATGGTTGTTTAGATGAAGAAGGCAGAGTAGGCGGAGAGTACATTGTTGATGTGAACATGCAAACTGATTTTACTGACGCAGCCAAAACAGATGACTTAAACTTAACAATTGATTATTGTTCTGTTTTTGAAATAAGTAAAAAACACGTAGCCATTCGTTCTAAATTAATTGAGCAAGTTGCAATGCGTATTTTTAACGAAATTAAATCTACCTATCCGCAATTAACGCACACACAAGTTAAGTTAACCAAATTATTACCACCAATGAATGGCGCTGTTGATAGCGTTTCGGTAATTATTGAAGATTAATTTTTTTTAATTAATTAGCTACAACTCAATTAAAAAGCATTAAAAAAAAGAAGTAATTACAGTTGAAAAATAACTTAAAAAAAGCATTGTTTTTGTAATAAAAATGCTATTTTTGAATGCAAATTTTTACATCAAAAAACTATATATGAACATTCACGAATATCAAGGTAAAAGTATTTTAAAAAGTTTTGGCGTAGCCATTCAAGAAGGCATTGTTGCAGATACTCCCGAACAAGCTGTTGCTGCAGCAAAAGAATTGAAGTTAAAATACAACAGCGATTGGGTAGTTATTAAAGCTCAAATACACGCAGGTGGCCGTGGTAAAGGCGGTGGTGTTAAATTAGCAAAAAATTTAGATGAAGTAAAACAACGTGCTACCGATATTATTGGTATGCAATTAATTACCCCACAAACAAGTGCCGAAGGTAAATTAGTAAATAAAGTATTAGTAGCACAAGATGTTTATTACCCTGGTGCTAGCGAAACAAAAGAATTTTATGTAAGTATTTTATTAAATCGGTCAACAGGTCGTAACATCATTATGTATAGCACAGAAGGCGGTATGGATATTGAAGCTGTTGCAGAGGCTACACCACATTTAATTTGGAAAGAAGAAATTGATCCTAAAGTTGGTTTACGCGATTTTCAATGCCGTAAAGTTGCCTTTAATTTAGGTTTAAGTGGTACGGCATTTAAAGAAATGACAAAGTTTATAGCATCGTTATATAAAGCATACGAATCAATCGATTCATCAATGTTTGAAATTAACCCAGTATTAAAAACATCCGACGATAAAATTATTGCAGTTGACGCAAAAGTATCTTTAGATGATAACGCATTATACCGCCACGCAGATATTGAAGCTATGCGCGATGAAACAGAGGAAAATCCTGTAGATGTGCAAGCTCGCAAAGCCGATTTAAATTATGTTAAGTTAGATGGCAATGTTGGATGTATGGTTAATGGTGCTGGTTTAGCTATGGCTACAATGGATATTATTAAATTATCGGGCGGCGAACCTGCTAATTTTTTAGATGTTGGTGGTACAGCAAATGCCGAACGTGTAGAAAAAGCATTTCATATTATTTTAGGAGATAAAAACGTTAAAGCAATTTTAGTAAACATATTTGGTGGCATTGTACGTTGCGACCGTGTTGCACAAGGTGTAATAGACGCTTACAAAAACATGGGAACTATTAATGTGCCTATTATTGTTCGTTTACAAGGTACAAATGCCGAAGCTGCTAAAAAATTAATTGATGAGTCGGGATTAAAAGTATACTCAGCTATTCAGTTACAAGAAGCAGCCGATTTAGTAGCAAAATTGATAGCTTAATTTTAAATACAAAAAACAAATAAAATGACAATAAAACGTAAATATTTTTTAATTGCCCCATTAGCATTAGGCTTAATGCTTACTGCTTGCGGTGGCGATAAAACAGATAGCGCTGATGATTTAGCTGCAGGAGCAGATACAACAAAAGCTGATTTGGTGCAGGCACAAATTACCGAAACATTTTTTCAAGTTCCTTCTCCAGGCGAGATGCTTACTTTTATTAAAATGGTTGGAGGTAAAAACAATAAAAATATTAGCTTTTTAAATCCAGTTGAAAATCAAAAAAATTATAACGATAATAAATCAAAAGCATTAAACTTTGGTATTTATAGTTGTGATTTAAGTTACTGCTCTATTTTTGAAATAGGCACAGAAGCTTTACGTTATTTTAAAACAGTTAAACAATTAGGCGATCAAATTGGCGTATCATCAGCCTTAAAGCCCGAAATGTTAAAACGTTTAGAAGGTAATTTAGGAAACGCAGATTCATTATCTGTTATTACTGATGATGTTTACTTTTCGTCGTTTGAAGTGTTAGAAAACAGTAAGCAAGGCCCAACACTATCATTAGTTGTAGCTGGTGGTTGGATAGAGAGTTTGTTTATAGCAACTAGCCTATCTAAATACGAAGAAAAAAGTCAAATTGTTGAACGTTTAGCAGATCAAAAATATACGTTAGATAATTTAATTGAATTTTTAAAAAAGTATGAAAGCGATGCAAATGTTAAATCTGTAATTACTCAATTTAACGAATTGCAATTAGAGTTTAATGCCATTTCAGAAAAAGATGCAGCAGCCATTACATCAACCGATAAATCAAAAAAGATTTTAGGTGGCGGAAAAGAATTAGTTGTATCAAAAGAACAATACACGAAAATTGTTGAAAAAATTCACACAATTCGTAACTCTTACGCAGCTGTAAAATAAAAATTCAGATAATTAAACATTAAATTTCTCTAAAATGAAAAAAATATTTTTCTCTTTGTGTATATTAAGTTCTTTGTTAGCGTTATCGCAAGCTAGCGTATGCGGGCAATTTCATCGTAAATACTGTGTTGTAGAAACTAAACGCGGTAAAAGTGATTGGTTATATAATGCACAATCTAAAAGCGGTTTATTTAACCAAGGAATGACATCAAAAATTCGTTGTGTAATTTATAAAGGAATGGATTATCGCATTAATGTATGTAGCGAAACATCGTTAGGCGATCAATTAAATTATAAAATATTTGATGCCAAAACAAACGAAATGTTGTATGATAACTCAGCATCAGAAAACGATCCAATGTTTGAATTTCAAAGCACATCTACCCGCCAATTAATAATTGAAGTTACTGTGCCAGTTGGCGCTACCGAAAAAGATAGTAAAAAACCAGCAGATGCAGCTTGTGTTGGCTTATTAATTGAACATAAAGTAACTGATAAGCAAGGTTTTTCTCAGTACTAAAATTTTAAAACAACATATTTAAGCCATTTATTGAAAGATAAATGGCTTTTTTGTTGAGTAAACTTTTAACTTTGATAGCAATATTAAATTAATTAAAAATAAAAGTTTATGAAGTCAATTATTAGCATTCTATTTTTTTTATTTTCATTTTCATTATATTCTCAAAACTGGATAAACTACACAAACGATAGAGATGTAAATGCATTACTAAAAGATGCGGACACCATGTGGGTTGCAACGGATGGCGGATTAATAAAATACACTATATCAACAGGTACACGCCAAGAGTATAACAAAGCTAATTCTAATATTCCTCACAATAAAGTATACGATATTAAAAAAAATGCATTAGGGCAATTATTTATTGCTACCGCCCGAGGAGTTGCTGTTTTTTCAGGAAATCAATTTACGTTTATAAATGGCCCAGGTGCAGCACTTAGTCCCTACAGTGCAACAAGTTTATTTTTTGATAACGCTAATAATATGTGGGTTGGTTCAGCAAATTCAACGTTTATGTATAATGGTACTTCTTGGATAACACATAATCAATTTTCTACTTTCCCTTCAGGAAATATTGAAGATTTTATTGAAGATGTAAATAACGCTATATTTATTGCAACATATAGCGGAGTGTATAAATTAATTGGCACAACTTGGCAGTTGTGCTCGTCTAACTTCCAAATTTCATTAACCCGAGAGTTTACAAAAAAAACAGATGGTACTTTACTTGTTGCAGCTAATAGTGGTGTTTTTGAATATAACGGTACAACTTGGACAAGAATAAGCACTGTTAATGCAAACTCAATTGCACTAACCAATAGCAATGTTCCGTATGTTGCAACAAGTAATGGTTTAGTAATATTGTATAAAAATTCTACTACAACATACAACTCCTTAAATTCGCCTATAACTGTTAGTAATTTACAAAAAATTATTAGCGACCCAGTATCTGATTATTTATGGATGGGCGCTACAAACAATTTATATAATGAAAAAGGAACAGGATTTTATACCTATTTAAAACCGTCGTATAATTTTTTGTCAAACAGAGAAGATGTGTTTTGCGTTAATAAAAAAAACAATACTAAATGGATAGGTTATTGCACAACTGGAAATTCTTACGGAATTTCGAAAATTGACAATGCCGATAATGTTACAAATTATACAACAGCAAACTCTAATTTACCTGCTGGTTTAAATTTTTTGAGTATGGCAACCGATACAAATGGCGTTTTGTATATAGGCACTTATTCAGGATTATTAGTATTTAATGGTTCTACATTTAATTTACTCAGTACTTCAAACTCAGCCCTATCAAATAATACAATTTATAATATAAGTTTAAAAAAACAAACTAATACCTTGTACTTATCTCACGATGCAGGCTTTAGCACATATAAACTTGGCGTTTTTACCAACACAACCGCAGCTAGTATTGGTTTTTTGGGCACAACTGTTTATGATATTGCTATTGATAAAAATGGCGTTATATGGGCAGGTGCTTTAGATAAAATTGCGAAGTATAATGGAAGTACGTGGCAATTATTTAATTATCAAAACACAACATTGCCAAATAGTTATGTTCTTTCGCTATCAACAGATACAGCTGCCAATGTTTGGATTGGCTGGGGAGATGCTGGTATTAGTAAACTATCGGCTGGTATTGCAACTAATTATAATGTATCAAATTCAACTATTAAAAAAAACGACATAAAGCAAGTGCAGTGCGATAATTTAAATAATGTTTGGGTAAGTTACTCTTCTTCGCCAACCGCATTAGGTGTATCGTTACTTAATACAAGTGCTATTTGGAATCATTATAATACAACTAACGGGTTAACTAATAATTATATTAATAGAATGGATGTTGATGGCCGTAATTCAATTTGGATAGCTACCGATAATGGTATTACAACATTTGAAAAACAATATTGGAACAGTTATTCGGGTACTAGCGATAATGAATTAAATTATAACTATGTAACAGATTTAGAAATTGATAAAAATAGTAATGTAATAATTGGTACACGTAGCGATATTTCTACATTAAATACAAATGGTACTTGGTCGTTTACAACTACTGGCGCTACTGGTGGAGCAGAAATTTATAGCGTTACAAAAGATAGAACAGGTAAGTTATACGCAGGTATTTTAAGCGGATTACTTGAATTTAACTCAACAACACCAACGGGTTACACTACTCCAAATCCAGCTAAAGATATAGCTGTTGATACATTAAACAATAAATGGATCCCTTCAAATTTTTCTGTTTATAAATATAATTCAGGTGTTTTTACACCATACAATAAATCTATTACGCCAGGTTTTAATGGTTATATTTTAAATTGCGTTTCGGTTAATAGTAGTAATGAAGTTTGGATTGGTACACAAGATTCGGGAGTAAATGTTTTTAATGGCGCTACTTGGATTAATTTTAATAGGAGTAATTATGGAATTGCAGGTTTTACAGGTACTAACAGTATTTCAGAAATTGCATTTGATAAAATTGGAAATACTTGGTTAGCATCAAGTAATGGTTTACTTAAATATAACGGTGTAAATTTTACTTATTACAATTATTTAAATAGCACCATACCAAATAAAGGAATTTACACCATGGATGTAGATACCAATAATAATGTGTGGTGTGGCTATTCAAACGGTGTATATATGTTTGATGGAATAAATACAACGGTTTACGATTCAACAAATTCGCCATTAATACCAGTTACTTATCGTACACTTAAAGTAAATAAACACAATGTTGTTTTTGTTGGTGGTTATAATGATGAATTGGCAGGTGGTGGCGCTGGTTTGTATGCTTTTTATCCAAATGGAATTACCGTGCCTACAAAAATTAATGAAGGTACCGAAAACAAATTAGGTGGTTTTAGTGTTTATCCTAACCCAACAAGCAATAATATAAATATTAGTTTCAAGCAAAATAATCTTATCAATTTTAGCATTGAAATTTTTAATTCGTTAGGCGAAAAAATGTATTTAAAAAATGATGTTACAAATAGTGAAACAATAGATTTATCAAAATATATGAGTGGTATTTACATGATCACAATTAAAAATAATAGCGGAATGTGGTCTCAAAAAATAGTTAAATATTAAAAAACATAACCATAATTTTTAATAAAACGTATGCGTAATAAATACGTTTATAAATTAAAAAAAAGGATTAATAAAACTTAATTTTATAACTAAATACCGCTATTTAAGGCAAATTGCCATTTGTGTATATTTTTTTTAACGTGACTATATTTTGGTAAATTTGTAAGTATATGCAAGTTCACAACACAAATCAACACACGCAACAAGTAATTCCTTTTAATAATTTATTTTTAGTTAAAGGTTTAACTACAGGCAATAATAAACTATGGATGTATGTTGCAGGCATATTTGCCGCTTTTAGTGGTTATTTA
>JAYSUQ010000026.1:0-2322 GCA_043718985.1 Bacteroidota bacterium
ACCGAAATGATTGCCGAAATAGTTGCCATTCGTAAATTAGAAACAACTGGGCACGAATTAATAAAAACAATACACCCACACCCTACAATGAGCGAAGCAATTATGGAAGCTGCTGCTGCTGCTTATGGCGAAGTAATACATTTATAAATTTAATACATTATTTAACCCACTATAAATAACACTTGTTTTATTTATAGTGGGTTTTGTTTTTTATAATATGCAAAATAAAATTAAATGACCCATCAACAACAATTTATATCCGAATTAAATAACTCGTTAGTAAATAACACGTTTGTTAAACTATCGTTAGGTAATTACAATGGCTTAACAGAAAGTTTAAAAAATTGTTATGTAAAAAAAATAAAATTAAAACGTGATGATAATTTAAGTATTACCTACAGGCATAAAACAAACGATATTGTAAAAAATTATTCGGTAAACGATGGGCTTACAATCATTAATAATTTAATTGCTGTTAACTCGTTTAAAAACGCAACACTATTTACTATTAACTTTAATTTAGTGTTTGATTTTTTAAAAAATGATAAAACATGCATTAAAAAAAATAGTGCAACGCAAACCGAACTTTTATCGTTAGACCATAACACACACAAAAACAGATTAATTACGCCCACTAACAACCATTATTTACAACAATTAAAAATTACCGACCTAAAAGGTAATATAAACCCAACAGCACAACATAAATACAAACAAATAAATCATTATGTTGATTTACTAAGCCCTTTAATAAAAAACTTACCGCCACAACAACATTTAAAAGTGGTTGATATGGGTGCAGGTAAAGGCTACTTAACGTTTGCGTTATACGATTACTTAACAACTATTTTAACCTTAAATGCCACTGTTATTGGTGTTGAGCATAGAAAAGATTTGGTTGATTTGTGTAACGACATTGCAAAAAAATCGAACTTTAATGCGTTAAACTTTGTACAAGGCTCTATTAAAGATTTTGATAGTACGCAAACAGATGTTCTAATTGCCTTGCATGCATGTGATACTGCAACCGACGATGCCATTTACAAAGGCATTACCGCACAAGCAAAGCTAATTGTGGTTGCACCTTGTTGCCATAAACAAATAAGACGAGAATTAGAAAAACATAAAACTAAAAACGAGCTCGATTTTTTAATTAAGCACGGCATTTTTTTAGAACGGCAAGCCGAAATGTTAACTGACGGCTTACGCTCATTAATATTAGAATACTACGATTACTCTACTAAAATTTTTGAATTTATTGATGGCGAACACACTGCTAAAAACGTGATGATAGTTGCCGAAAAAAAAATAAAAACAGAAACACAAAAAGCCGAAATTTTATCTAAAATAAAACAAACTAAAGCATTTTTTGGTATCGAGTTTCATTATTTAGAAGTTTTAATGAATGAAAATAATAGTTTGTAAATTATAGTACTTAACAAATTACTGCAAAATTTATTGCGCCTTTAGGTAAAAGTCGTTATAACTTTGAACTTCAAATTTAAAATTTTTACCGCCAATTATTTCAGTATGTATTTTAGTTAATACCAATCTACAATTAATATCTTGACCCGCTGTAAAAACAGATAAATCTGTTGGAGTAAAAACAAGTGAATTTACTAAAGTGTTACTGAATTTATGAGAACGAATGTATACTTGTGCCTGTGTAGATGGATTAGCAAACGATAATAAACAATCTACCCTATCATAATAAGTAATGCCATTTAAAGGCACTGTAAAGTTATTATTTATAAAAAGCGTGTCGTGAATTTGAACCGCATTTGCTGGAGTGAAAACAGGGAAAGAATCTTGCACCGCAACTGTAAACGATGGCAAAACAGTTGAGTTAAGTGTAACCAAGCGCTGTTGCGAATAATTTTTACCGTTCACGGTATCAAAATACATTTTAAGTGGGGTGTAGTATTGCAAAATATTATTATTAACCGACATTACGCCAAGCCTTTCACTGGTAGGGCATCCGTAGCTTGTAACTGCGTTTTGATACAGCATAAACTTTGTATTGTATAACCCTTGCCAATTAGTCTTAACCCCCATATACCATTGGTTGTATTCTTCTAACTGAAGTATGCCATTATAAACAGGCCCACCGCTATTGCAAGGTGTTAAAATATTGTTACCCGTAGTTATACCAGCAGTAGTATTTGGCGCAACTGTTTTAGAGCCATCATCGGGCGATGAATCCTTTTTTTTACAAGCTACAAAAGCAAGTGTTAAAAATAAAATGCTAATGGTTAAGTTTTTCATGGTAGTTAATTTATAATTAATACGTTGGTTTTTACAAAGCTATAAATATTTCTAAAT
>JAYSUQ010000251.1:0-8543 GCA_043718985.1 Bacteroidota bacterium
AAAACATAATTATGCCGAACAAACAAGATGCGACCTGTAAACAAAGGGATACAAAGAACCTATCGCTTAAAATTTAAAACTTTCGGACGGCTGTGATTAAAACTATATTAAAATCTGCTAAAAAATAATTTTCATAGATACTAAAATACAACTAAAGTCGAGGTTATACAACCAAATAATCAAAAAAAAACATATATTTGCTTGTAGTATTAACAAACAAGATTGTTGTAAAACACAACTAAAATATGGAAGAGTTTAATTTAATTTTTGCTAATAAATTGCTTGAATTGCGAAAAGATCAAAACATTAAGCAAGAGATTTTAGCTAAAGAATTGAAATTTACGCAACAAGCTTACAGTAAATTAGAACGTGGCTTGAGTAATTTTACGCCAGTTATACTTAAAAAAATATGTAATTATTTTAGCATTTCAGTAACTGCATTTTTAAATACTGGCACACAAACAAAATACATTAATAGTCCTCAATCAAATACTCAAAATAGTTTTAATAACGAAGCTCAACTGGTCGAAGAACTTATTAACTCAAAAAATGAAATTATTTTATCACAAAAAGAAATAATATCACATTTAAAAAAACAAATTGAGCTTTTACAAAGTAAAATGTAATAACCTTGTTTTTTTGTATAACATTTTTTTTATTGTTTGTAGTTAAATAATCTACTATTTTTTTATCCTTCAATAGCACTTACGCCAGGCAATGTTCCGTTTTCTATATACTCTAACAGGGCGCCACCGCCTGTACTTACATAACTTACTTTATTGGCTAAGTTGTATTTGTTAATAGCTGCTACGCTATCGCCACCGCCAATTAAACTAAATGCGCCATTTTTAGTAGCTTCTGCAATGGCTAAAGCCACTTGTTTGGTTCCGTTTTCAAAATTATTCATTTCAAAAACACCCATCGGGCCGTTCCACAATATGGTTTTAGAATTTTTAATCACATCGCTGTACGTTTTAACGGTTTCGTTACTAATATCTAAGCCCATCCAACCATCTGGAATAGTATTAATGTTGCTTTCTTTGATATTTGCATCATTTGAAAAATTATCAGCAATTACTGCATCTGTAGGTATATATAAATTTACACCACGTGCTTTTGCTTTAACTAATAACTCTTTCGCTAAATCTAATTTATCATCTTCGCACAAGCTTTTACCAATTGTGCCGCCCATTGCTTTAACAAAGGTAAATGCCATACCACCACCAATTAAAATATTGTTGGCTTTGTTCATTAATTGCTCAATAATTAAAATTTTATCACTCACTTTTGCACCACCAACAATTGCTGTAAATGGAGTTTCTGCTTCATTAATTACTTTATCAATGCTTGCTACTTCATTAGCCATTACATAGCCAAAACATTTAGCATCTGTTGCAAAAAATTGGGCAATAACTGCTGTGCTGGCGTGTGCACGGTGAGCAGTTCCAAAAGCATCGTTTACATATATTTCTCCATGTTTGCTTAATTTTTCAGCAAATGCAACATCTCCTTTTTCTTCTTCTTTATAAAAACGTAAGTTTTCGAGCAATAAAACTTGCCCTGGTTTTAAAGCTGCCGATTTTGTAAAAGCATCTTCTCCAATACAATCATCAACAAATAAAACATCAGTATTTATTAATTTGCTAACGCTACTTACAATGTGTTTTAAAGAATATTTATTTGTTGGACCCTCTTTTGGCCTACCTAAATGCGACATTAAAATTACACTACCACCCTTTTTTAAAATTTGTTTAATAGTTGGTGCCGCGGCTCTAATGCGAGTATCATCAGTTACCTCAAAAGCATCGTTTAAAGGCACGTTAAAATCTACTCTTATTAAAGTACGTTTGTTTTGTAAGTTTACGTTATCTATTGTTTTCATTTTTTTATAAAAAATTGATTGAAGTTATAATGGATTTTTTTGTTGGCACTAAAACTATTTATAGTTTTATCATTTTAATTTTACTTTTAACTATAAAAGCAAAGGGATAGTCCGCTTTAATTTTTTTAAGTGCTTCAAAGGCTTCAAGCTTTGTTTTATAATCGCCAACATTAATTACAAAATTTGGTTGCTGGTAGTCTTCGTAAGTAGTAATGTCGTTGTATTTTATGTTAAACTTTGCTTTAACTTCTTTTGCTTTTGTTCTATCGGCACTAAAATGAATTTTAATTCGGTATCCGTCGCTTTCGCCGTTTGTACGTCGGTTAAATTCGATTTTTTTATCTTGCAATGCCTTCACTTTTAAAAGCGTTTGCGTTTGATTATCTTGACAAAATAAACGGGTTGCTTGCGCAAATAAAAGAGCAATAAATAGTATTTTTTTCACAAGGTAAAAATAAGTAAAAACTTGTAACAAATTTTCATCTGATTTTTTAAATTTTCAAGAAACTATACCATCTGGTTAAAAAATTAGATTTACAAAAATCGCAATTTAAATATAGCTGTTTACATTAACAAAATACTTTAGTTAAAAATAAAGTAACGCGACAAAATTTTTTAAATACAAAACAATGAAAACCTATTACATTATTATATTTTTATTAATACCGTTTATAAAAATTAGCCAAACGCTTTATAATTTTTCAAACACGACAACCACTTCAATTGCATCTAGTGGCTCGGCAACATTAAATGTAGTTGTATCGGGTGTGCCAACAGCTGGCATGGTATTAAGGCAAGTAAACGTTAATTTTGGCAGTACAGGCACATCAAACTCGGGCAATGTAAACGCGGTTACAATGACCTTGAAAGATGTATTAGCTACATCAAGCATTATGCTAAGTTCAACATCTTTTGATGGAGCAATTGGAGATTTTAGACAATTTGACATCCATTTAAGAGACGATGCGGTTTTAAAAACACCCAAGGCTCAAAAAGATGCAACAAGTAGTGTGTTGTCAAAAGGATACCCTTTTCATTATGGTTACTATAAACCTCAGGGTAATTTTTCGGGTTTTAATACCACAAGTAGTGTTAATGGCACCTGGAAATTTGTTGTAGCAAATGGAGCTGGCGGAGCAAGAATATTTAATAATATTGAATTAGTTTTTGGCCCAGCAATTACTACCGTTGATATTAGAACAAGTAAACCAAACCAAAGTTGCGCAACAAAACAATGTATTGATGGTTCTAAAGTGTATTACACTACAAATGGCGGTTATCCTACAAATCAAACTGTTACGCCACCAAACACTATAAGCGGCTGCAATTGGAATGGCCAAAAAGACAACAACAATTGGTTCTTTTTTCAGGCATCGAGTTCAACGGCGTATGTTTCTATTTCTGGGTTATCAACCGTGCAAGAAAGTGCTGTTTTCACAATCACTTCTTGCGCATCTACAGCAACTTATGGCTCCGTAACAAACGGTTGTGCGCCTACAGATATGTTTGTATCTGGTCATCATAACCAAAAATACAATAGCGGTAGCGGCACTTATACTGGTGGTTATGCCTGGAACCACGGCTTTTATTTAACAGGATTAGTTGCCGCAACAAATTATGTTTTTGTTATTGATGGATCGAGCGCATCGGTAAGCGATTTTTATGTTGAAATTTTAGGCACTATTACAGATTGCGCAACTGTTTTACCTGTTGAGCTTTTATACTTTAAATCAAACGATACTCAAACTATAAACGAATTAGTTTGGCAAACTGCCACCGAAACCAACAACCATCATTTTGAACTTGAAAAAAGTGCAGACGCATTAAATTTTACAAGCCTTGCAACAATAAATAGCAAAGAAATTGCTGGTAACAGTATGTCTCAAAAAAACTACACGTATGCCGATGTTGCCTGTAAAGCTTATTATAGATTAAAACAAGTTGATAACGATGGGGCATACAAATACCATAATATAATTTACATAGATAATGATGAAAAAAATGATATACCAACAATTAGCCCAAACCCAGCTACAAGCGAAATAGTGATTAAATCAAATACAGATTTACCGTTAGTAATTCGTTTAATTGATGTTTCGGGCAGAGAAGTGTTAACAGAACAAACTGATGTAACAACAAACAACCTAATCAATGTTATAAATTTAAGTTTATTAAAAAACGGCATGTATTTTTTAAGTATTTACAATGGTTACAAAACCTACCAGCACAAAATAATTAAACAATAAATTTACCTCAAACAACAATATTTAGTTGCATTTAAACTGCATTTAACGCACTAATTTTAGCCTAATTTTATTGCTCTAAACTCATTAAAAATTATTAAATTAGCCCTGTTTTTTAACAAAAGTTTAAAATGGACAAATTTTCCTATGTTGGCACAAGCGATGTAAACGCTATTGAAAGTTTATATCAACAATTTTTACAAAATCCCGATTCGGTTGATGCATCGTGGAAAGATTTTTTTAAGGGATTTGAGTTTGCTCAAACAAACTATAGTAATGCCACTGGTGGCGCAATTCCCGAAAATGTTACTAAAGAATTTAAAGTAATAAATTTAATACAAAGCTACCGTCAGCGCGGGCATTTGTTTACCAAAACAAACCCAGTGCGCGAGCGCCGTTCATACGAACCAACATTAAGCTTACAAAATTTTGGGCTATCCGATTCTGATTTAGAAACTGTTTTTCAGGCTGGTAACGAACTAGGTTTACAAGGCGCAAAGCTTAAAGACATTGTTGCCCATTTAGAACACACCTACTGCCAAAGTATTGGTGCCGAATATTTGTACATGCGCGAACCAGCTGTTATTAAATGGTTGCAGGAGCGTATGGAAAAAAATAAAAACACGCCTAATTTTTCTTCTTCCGAAAAGAAAACAATTCTTAAAAAATTAACACAAGCCGTTGTTTTCGAAAATTTTTTAGCAACAAAATATGTTGGTCAAAAACGGTTTTCGTTAGAGGGTGCCGAGGCGGTAATACCCGCAATGAATGCATTAATGGAACACGGTGCAAATTTAGGTATTGAAGATTATGTAATTGGTATGGCTCACAGAGGGCGATTAAACATACTAACTAACATAATGAATAAAAATTATAAAGATGTTTTTACAGAGTTTGAAGGTAGGCCAAGCGAAGATTCATTATTTGATGGAGATGTAAAATACCATATGGGTTACTCATCTGATCAGACAAGCGACGGCGGTAAAAAAGTACATATTAGTTTAACACCTAATCCATCGCATTTAGAAACTGTAGCACCAATTGTAGAAGGAATTATTCGTGCAAAAATAGATAACCGCCACAATGGTGATAACTCAAAAGCTTGCCCAGTAATTTTACATGGCGATGCTGCAGTTGCCGGCCAAGGTTTAGTTTACGAAGTATTACAAATGAGCCAATTAGATGGCTATAAAACAGGGGGCACTGTTCATTTTGTAATCAATAATCAGGTTGGGTTTACAACTAATTATCAAGATGCACGTTCGTCTACATATTGTACAGATGTTGCTAAGGTTGTTTTGTGTCCTGTGTTTCATGTTAATGGAGATGATGTTGAGGCGCTTTGCTTTGTATCTAAATTAGCAATGGAATTTCGTCAAACATTTCATCGCGATGTGTTTATTGACGTGCTTTGCTACCGTAAATATGGGCATAACGAAGGCGATGAACCTCGCTTTACACAGCCGTTATTATATAAAGCCATTGCAAGCCATGCAAACCCTAAAGATATTTACGTAAAAAAACTAACAGCAGAAGGCAATACTTTGGCAGAAGAAGCGAAAGCAATTGAAACCGAATTTAAAGCTGAGTTAGAACAAAATTTAGATGAAGCTAAAAAAACTGAAAGTGTAAAAATTACTTCTTTTTTGCAAGGTAATTGGAATAATATTAAAATGGCAAATGCAAATGCTTTTGATGAATCGCCAAAAACAGCCATTGATGAAAAACTGTTTTTAGACTTAGCTAAAAAAACAACCGAACTACCAAAAGATAAAAAATTCTTTAATAAAATTCAAAAATTATTTGACGATAGAAAAGCGATGATTGCCAACGACAATTACGATTGGGCAATGGGCGAATTATTAGCTTATGCATCGTTAATGCAAGAAGGTTTTCCGGTTAGGTTTAGTGGCCAAGATGTTGAGCGAGGAACATTTTCGCACCGACATGCAGTTATTAAAGTTGAAGATAGTGAAGAAGAATATACGCCGTTAAATAACATTGGCGCTACAGCAAAATTAGATATTTATAACTCCTTGTTAAGCGAATACGGGGTACTTGGTTTTGAATACGGATATGCATTTGCATCGCCCAACACACTAACAATTTGGGAAGCCCAGTTTGGAGATTTTTTTAATGGCGCACAAATTATTATTGATCAGTACTTAACATCGGCCGAGTATAAATGGCGCCGAATGAATGGTTTAGTTATTTTATTACCTCACGGTTACGAAGGTCAGGGTCCTGAGCACTCATCTGCACGAATGGAACGCTTTTTACAAGCTTGTGCCGAAAATAACATGCAAATTGTGAATGCCACAACACCTGCTCAACAATTTCACGTATTACGTCGCCAATTAAAAAGAGATTTTCGCAAGCCATTGGTATGCTTTACACCAAAAAAATTACTACGCTACCCAAGCTGTGTGAGTAAAGTAAGTGATTTTACTAAAGTAAATTTTAAGGAAGTTTTAGACGATGTAATTGATGCAAAAAAAGTAACACGCTTAGCATTTTGCAGCGGTAAAGTATATTACGATTTAATTGAACGCAGAGAGAAAGAAGGATTAGAAGATGTTGCCTTTATTCGCTTAGAACAACTTTACCCATTCCCTCAAAAACAAATTGATGAAATTGTAAAAAAATACAATAAAGCAAAAGAGTATTTGTTTGTGCAAGAAGAACCCGAAAACATGGGCCCTTGGCGCTTTGTAGATAATAACCTGCGCGCATTAAATTTAAAATATTTTGGAAGAGATGCAGCTGCTAGCCCAGCAACTGGTTTTAGTAAGCGCCATGCGATGGAAAACGAAGAAATAATGACAAGCTTATTTAATAAAGTTTTGGTAAAATAATTAAAGTGAGTAAATTAAAAGTACTTATGTAAGCATTTCAATATCAAAAAAAAATTGAAGAATTTATAAATCAAATTAAGCAAAATATTAAATTAATATAAAATGTTAAGTAAAGAGCAAGAGTACATCATTATTGAAACGTTAAAGCCTTATAACGCTAACTTTATTGGATTATTTGGTTCTTATGCTCGCAACGAAGAAACAGAGAAAAGTGATATAGATATACTATACGATTTTGACGCTCAAAATTTCAGTTTATTTGATTTAATAGATTTTGAGGAACTTTTATTTAAAAAATTAAATAAAAAAGTAGATTTGGTTTCTCTAAAAAATATAAAGCCTTATTTTAAAAAATACATTGTTGACGATTTAATTTATTTATTGAATGAAAAAAACGAACAGATTATATCTTGAGCAATTTTTAGAGCGCATAGAAAGAATTGAAGCATTAGTTTGGAAATAATTTGGGAAGTTTCAACTACATTTGTCCCAACTTTAAAAGCAATAATAGTAAATCAAATTAAAACAATAGATATTAATAAATATTAAACTAATTATATGGCAATTGTAGAATTAAAAGTACCAAGCCCAGGAGAATCTATAACTGAAGTTGTAATAGCTCGATGGATTAAAAGCACAGGAGATGTTGTAGAAAAAGATGAGGTATTAGCCGAAGTTGATTCGGATAAAGCAACACTTACTTTAAATGCCGAAGAAAGTGGTAAAATAGAACTATTGGCAGAAGAAGGCGACACAGTAAAAGTTGGGCAAGTAGTTGTTAAAATTGACACGTCGTTTAAGCCCGAAATAAAAACAACTGTTGAAGTACCAAAAGCTGAAGTTAAAAAAACAGAAACTGTTATAGCTACTCCTATTACTAATAACACTGCACAAGCAACCAGCTACGCAACTGGCACGCCAAGTGTTGCCGCTGCAAAAATAATGGCAGAAAATAACATTTCTAATAGTCAGTTAACTGGCACTGGTCGTGATGGACGAATTACTAAACAAGATGTATTGGCAGCTTTATCTAACGGCTTGCCAACTGCTCAAAAAGTATTAAGCAATAGCTGGCAAGGTGGGCGAGAAAAAGACCGCGCTAAAATGACGCCCCTTCGTAAAACAATTGCTAAACGATTAGTTGCTGTTAAAAACGAAACAGCTATGCTAACCACTTTTAATGAAGTTGACATGAGCGCTATTTACTCCATTAGAGCCAAATACAAAGATAAATTTAAAGAAGTATACGGAAGTAACGTTGGCTTTATGAGCTTTTTTACTAAAGCAGTAACCGAAGCGTTATACCACTACCCAGCTGTAAACGGAATGATTGATGGCGAAGAGATAGTATATAATAAATATTGTGATATTGGAATTGCTGTAAGCGCCCCAAAAGGTTTAATGGTGCCCGTATTACGTAATGCAGAATTAATGAGTATTGCCGATATTGAAAAAGGAATTAAAGATTTAGCAGTTAAGGCTCGCGATGGTAAGTTAACCATTGAAGATATGACTGGCGGAACTTTTACAATTACTAACGGTGGTGTTTTTGGCAGTATGATG
>JAYSUQ010000252.1:0-8537 GCA_043718985.1 Bacteroidota bacterium
TGGCACAGGCAAATATTTATAGGCAACAACAGTAGCTATAGATAAAATAAAAAAAGCCAAGCATGTTTTCCAAATTAATGTTCCTATTTTTGAAATTATTTTTTTCATTATTTTAGTTATGTAATCTGTTTTATGGCATAAAAAATATCAGCATTAAAACTATTAAACAATTTTAAAATTGTGTTAATTTAATTAGCAACTTAGCAACAATTAAACTTTAATAAATGAAACAAAAAAAAACAATAATTAGTTTAACTTTAGTAATTGTAGCAGCATGTATTGGCTATTTTTTTTATAATAAATATAACGCTGCTCCAAAAATAGATATTGTTAAACTAAATGTTGTTAATGAAGATACTATTGCTTTTGATTTCGCAACTTTAAAAGGAAAAAAAGTAATTGTGAGTTTTTATGCAAGTTGGTGCCCAGGTTGTTTGCAAGAGTTAAAAGCACTGAATGCAATTTACAATCAAAAATTAGCTGATGTTGTTGTACTTGCTATAACCGACGAATCGATTGAAAAATTAGTTGAGTTTAAAAACAAAAAAAAATACCCTTTCACATTTTTAACCTTAACTGGTAATTTTAATGATATTGGTGTTTTTTCGATACCTACAATGTATTTACTTAATAGCAAAGGCGAGCAAGTTTATGAAAACGTTGGTTTTGTTGATTGGGAAGACGTATCTACTTTTAATTATTTAAATACGCTATTAAACGAGTAAAATTTGTTAACACGAAATAAAAAAGCAAGGTAAATATTAATCTAATAGTTTAGTTAGAGGCCATGTTTAGACAATCACATTATGAAAAAAAATCTGAATTATATAATACTATTTTTTTTATTAAACAACTTAATATATGGGCAAAAATATGATGGAGAACTTTCGGAAATTGAATACAATATTCCTGTCAAAAAACTAGACCATTTATTCCAAATAATAGAAAATAAAGCAAAGTTTTTAGATTTTATAGGCATAAAAAAAGGAGATGCAGTTGTTGAAATAGGTTCTGAAGATGGTGTTTTTATAGCAACAATCGCAACTTTTCATGACAGTGTAACGTTTTACGCCCAGGACATTAATCCTAAAGTTCTTTCTGACAAAAACTTTAATAAAACTATTAAATCCTATTCTAAATACAGAAAGACTCCCGAAACGAACAATTATAAAATAGTGATTGGAACAGAAAATGAATCCAAACTTCCTGATAACACATTTGATAAAATATTTCTTATGACAGCTCTTCATGACTTTGACAAAAAGAATGAAATGCTTTCAGACATCTATAAAAAACTTAACTATAATGGACAAGTCATTATAGAAGATGGTTATTCTTACCCCAATGATACACTTATTTGCAGGGAGTTTGGGTGCCATCAATTTATGATTATGGATACTTTAGTGCAAATGTGTGCAAGGAATAATTTATATTTAACTAGAATCCGTAACCCAAATTTCCACGCATCTCATTATGCTAACATTTTAGTTTTTGAAAAAAACAAAATGAAATCAGAACAATTTTTAAAAAACAAAAATTCTATAGACAATTTAGTAACTGAATCGTTTCTATTAAATAAAATCGAAATCGCTTCTGATTCAAATAAAGTGAAAGAAATAGCGAATCATATTCTTCCAGAAATTTCAAAAATCAGCTTCGTCTATGAAGAATATGATGTTTGGTTAAAGGAATTAGCATTAAAGTATCTTAAAAAAAACATGTATCAACCAGCCATTAATATTCTTAAGGCTAATGTGAGTTTTTATCCGAAGTTATACCAAACCTATTATTGGCTTGGTGTTGCCTATCAAGAAAACAAGCAGTATGACTTAGCATTAAAGAATTTAAAATTATCTCTTTCAGTTAATCCAAATAATAATATTGCGCAGACTAGAATAAATTTAATTGAAAGTTTAATTAAAAACACGAACCGTTAACAGCACCTTTGCCTAATGCGAGCGGAAGTTTAAGCTTTTGCAAAAACAGTCCCTTCGGGAAAGACATTTATTATTCTTTGCAAATGTCCACAAAGCAGTTAGCTTTGTCAGTAATATTTCGGTAAAAAAAAGTTTCAAATCGCACTAGGCAAAGCTACAAAACGATAAAAGCTTTACTCATCAAAAACAATTGTTTACTATTTTTTTTGCAAATATTAAAATTAGTCATTAAAAAATTGCGTTTAGTCTAAAAATAAGTGTAACTTAGCGTTAGATTAGTAAATCAATCTTGTAAATAACAAGTTTAAAATCCTTCACAAAAAAATTAAAATGAAATTCCCAACAACACATACAGTTCTTGTAAAACGTTGGAAACATCGATATAAAAAAAACGAATAAGTAATTACTTTTCTAATTTTTATAATCCAAATAAACCTTTTTTTAATAATAAATTGCTCTCGGTTCTTGTTCTCAGTTAAGTGCTTTTTTTTCGGCTGTATACTTTTTTTATCTCAAAAATTTTTAAACCTAGAAATCATGAAAACTTTATTTTTTACACTAGCAGTATGTTTAACTACAACTTTTTTAATCGCTCAAATTAATTTATTTGGCATTGATTTATCAAAATTAAGTAATAGTAAAGAAAGTCTTGTTTATCGAAAATTAAACTGTACAACAAATCCGTATTACACTATAGCTGAGTATAAAAAATTTGATGCGGAAAATGCCCGTTTTATTGTTTTTGATATTGAAAATGTAAAGCATCAAACCAACCAAATGCAACAAGCTGCTAATTATACAAAAATATTAAGTCAACAAATTTCAAACACTATTGGTAATGCAACCGAAGTATTTGTAAACACAAATCCAACAAACGAAAACGAGGCTCAATATTACTGGATTATTAAAGAAAACGAAAAATACATTGTAGCTAAATTATTTTATAGCGAGTTTTCGCACCGCAATAACTTAAGGGTGTTTTTTTATAATACTTACGATGAGTTAAATGTTGGATTTGAATATTTAACTAAAACAGAAAACAAACACCGTAACACAATTAATACACAAGAGGTGTTAACGAAATTGTAAGGTTTTGTGTTTGCTATTTTAGTTGTAAAACTGTATTTTTATAGCAATGCACAGCATACTTCAGTTTTTTTGGAAATATAATTTACCCCGATGGTCAATATTAGTTATTGATGTTTTAATAAGTGCATTTGCCTTAACATTAGCTTTTTTTTTACGATTTAATTTTAAATCAATTCCTCAAAGCGAATTAAACAATTTTCCGTTAGTATACAGTGTTGTATTATTAGTACGTTTAGTTTCTTTTTTTGTTTCTAAAACTCACAAAGGCGTAATACGTTATACGGGCTCTAAAGATGCGAGCCGTATATTTTTTGTTGTTTTAATAAGTAGTTTTGTGCTGTTTATTATTAATATAATTACCCGTAAATTAATTTTAGGATACTATTTAATACCACACTCGGTAATTATAATTGATGCACTTATTACCATTTTTATAATGATAAGTTCGCGATTAGCAATTAAAGCAATATATTTTGAAGCAAAAAACCCCGATAAAGATAAGTTGCAAATACTTATATATGGCGCTGGTGAGGCGGGTTTAATTACAAAACGAACGTTAGATAGAGATGCGGCAATTGGCTACAAAGTTGTAGGTTTTATTGATGATGATAAAAAAAAGAAAGACAGAAGTATTGAAGGTGTTTTTGTGTATCACACATCTAAATTAAACGAACTAATTAAAGAGTATAAAATACAAACTGTTATTATTAGCATACAAAATTTAGCGGTATCAAAAAAAAACAGCTTAATTAATGAGTGTTTACAATTAAATGTAAAAGTACAAACGGTGCCTCCCGTTACTAAATGGATAAATGGCGAATTAAGTTTTAATCAAATTAAAAATATAAACATCGAAGATTTATTAGAGCGCGACTCTATAAAACTAGATGATGCTTTAATAAACACACAACTAAACAATAAAATTATTTTAATTACAGGCGCTGCTGGCAGCATTGGTAGCGAGTTAGCAAGGCAGTGCGCTAAATTTAACCCAAAGTTATTAATATTGTTAGACCAAGCTGAAAGCCCTTTACACGAATTAGAGTTAGAGTTTAACGATACTTACAGCATCCCTTACGAAGTTGTTGTGGGCGATGTGCGAAACACCGACCGCATACATAATGTATTTAAAACATTTAATCCTCAAATTGTATTTCATACAGCCGCTTACAAACACGTACCTATGATGGAAAATAACCCATCAGAATCTGTATTAACAAACATATTGGGAACTAAAATTG
Source organism: Bacteroidota bacterium (assembly GCA_043718985.1). Taxonomy (GTDB): domain Bacteria; phylum Bacteroidota; class Bacteroidia; order B-17B0; family Aurantibacillaceae; genus UBA4416. Next base: position 4,268 of record JAYSUQ010000252.1, read on the forward strand.
TTGCCGATTTAAGCGTACAATTTAATGTTCAAAAATTTGTAATGGTTAGTACCGATAAGGCTGTTAATCCTACAAATGTTATGGGCGCATCAAAACGAATTGCCGAAATTTACATACAAAGTTTAGGTAAAACGGTTAATACAAAATTTATAACTACTCGCTTTGGTAACGTATTAGGCTCAAACGGAAGTGTAATACCTCGTTTTAAAAAACAAATAGAACAAGGTGGGCCTTTAACTATAACACACCCCGATATTACTCGATTTTTTATGACAATACCCGAAGCCTGCCAACTAGTGCTAGAAGCTGGATGTATGGGAAATGGAGGCGAAATTTTTGTTTTTGATATGGGGCAATCGGTTAAAATTGTTGATTTAGCTAAAAAAATGATTCAACTATCGGGCTTAAAAGAAGGTGTTGATATTAAAATTACATACACAGGCTTACGCCCAGGCGAAAAATTATTCGAAGAGTTGTTATCAAATAAAGAAAACACATTACCAACACACCACCAGCAAATTTTAATTGGTAAAGTTAAAGAGTATGAATTTGTGCAAGTAACAAATTTTATAACCGAATTAATACAATTATTTAATACTCAAAATAATCAATTAATTGTAGCTAAAATGAAAGATATTGTTCCTGAATTTGTGAGTAACAATTCTGTTTTTCAAACGTTAGATAAAAAAAACTAAAACTTAAATTTGAGTTTAAATATAAATGAAAATGAAAAAAATTATTGCCCTTATTTTATTATCTACATCACTAACCTCTCAAACAAAGCCAAGTGCAGTTGCCGAACTTAAGCAACCAAAATTAGTTGTAGGTATAGTAATAGATCAAATGCGACACGATTATATTTACCGCTATTGGAATAAATACGGTAATGGTGGATTTAAAAAAATAATTAACGAAGGGTATTTTTTTAAAAACGCACAATTTAATTATGTACCAACGTATACAGGTCCAGGTCACGCATCTATTTACACAGGCTCTACACCAAGCACACACGGTATTGTAGCAAATGATTGGTACGATAAAGAAACAAATAAAACAGTGTATTGCACAGATGATAACTCAGTTAAAACAGTTGGTAGCGATAGCAAAGCAGGATTAATGTCGCCTAAAAAATTATTAGTAACAACCATTGGCGATGAGTTAAAACTTAATACAAACCAACAGGCTAAAGTATTTGCAATATCGTTAAAAGACAGGAGTTCTATTTTACCAGCTGGGCATAGTGCTAATGCTGCCTTTTGGTTTGATGGTACGGTGGGTAAATTTATATCGAGTACACATTATGTAAATCAACTACCAACTTGGTTAAACGAGTTTAATAATTTAAAATTACCAACAAAATATTTATCGCAAGGCTGGGCAACATTAAACCCTCTAAATACTTATATTGAAAGTATAGCTGATAATAATAATTACGAACAAGCTCCTAATAAAAAAGATACAGCCATATTTCCGTACGACTATAAAAAACAATTAGATAAAAATAATTTTGAAATTATAAAAGCCACACCCTACGGCAACACTATTACTAAAGATTTAGCCATAGCATGTTTAAAAGCCGAACAATTAGGGCAACATAAAGTTACTGATATGCTATGTATTAGTTTTTCATCTACCGATTATGTTGGGCACTCGTACGGCCCACGAAGCGTAGAAATTGAAGATGTATATTTACGATTAGATAAAGATTTAGAAGAATTATTAACCTATTTAAATACAACCGTTGGTAAAGATAATTACGTGTTGTTTTTAACTGCCGACCACGGTGCCTGCGATGTGCCCGCGCATTTAAAAGATTTAAAAATACCAGGTGGCTACGTTAACGAAGATGATTTATGCAAAACCATTAAAACATATTGCCAAACAACTTATGGCGATAGCTTAGTTTTAGCACTTAATAACCAACAATTGTTTTTAAACGAAAGTATAATGGCAGCTTTAAAATTAAACAAATTTGCTGTTGAACATAATTTGGCAAATTATTTATTAAGTATAAAAGGTATTGCAGAGGCTTACCCATCAGAGGTTTTAAAATACGAAAGCTTTAACGACAATTCGTTTAAATATTTAATACAAAAAGGCTATAACCATGTTAGAAGTGGTAATGTAGCATTTTCTTATAACCCTGCTTGGATGGAGTATCAAAACAAAGGTACAACACATGGCGCAAGTTATAGCTACGATACTCACGTACCTGTTTTATTTTACGGAAAATCTATACCAAAAGGAAGTTCGGTAAAAAAAATAAATGTTGTTGATATTGCTCCAACAATCTCATTACTTTTAAATATGTCGTTTCCTAATGGCACAAGTGGCAAGCCTTTAGAAGAAATTTTTGCAAAATAGATAAAATGTGTTTTTTGATGTAATTAACTAAAAAGTAGTATTGATTATCCAATCATTAACAATGTATTGTTTAAAATGCAACTGGCTAAAAGCCTTATTTTTTATTAAATAATGTTTACTTCGTAATACATAAATATAATTTAATGAAAGTACATTTAATAGCCATTGGTGGTAGTGCAATGCATAATATGGCTTTAGCCTTGCATCAAAAAGGTTTTAACGTAACAGGTAGCGATGATGAAATTAATGAACCATCAAAAAGTAGGTTAACTAAAGCGGGCTTATTACCAAAAGAAATTGGTTGGTTTACCGAAAAAATTACAGCTAATATTGATGCAGTAATTTTAGGAATGCATGCCCGCGAAGACAATCCGGAACTTATACAAGCAAAACAATTAGGTTTAAAAATATATTCATATCCCGAATATATTTACGAAGCAACCAAAAATAAAACGCGAGTTGTAATAGGTGGTAGTCACGGTAAAACTACTATTACAGCAATGATATTACATGTGTTAACCTATTTTAAAATTGATGCCGATTATTTAGTTGGAGCGCAATTAGAAGGCTTTGATACAATGGTGAAATTAACAAACGAAGCCCAAATAGCAATAATTGAAGGAGATGAATACCTAGCATCGCCAATAGACCGTAGGCCAAAATTTCATTTATATAAACCAAACATTGCAATTATAAGTGGTATAGCCTGGGATCATATTAATGTTTTTCCTACCTACGAAAACTATGTTAATCAATTTAAAATTTTTGTTGATTTAATTGAACCAAACGGAACCCTAATTTATTGTAGCCAAGATAGCGAATTGCAAAAAGTTGCTACAACATCGGGCTTACATAATAACATAACCAAAATACCCTACTCTACTCCAGCCCATAAAATTGAAAACGGAATTAGTTACATTACCGAAAACAAAAGAAATAGTGCGTTACAAGTATTTGGTAATCATAATTTAATGAATTTAAATGGCGCACGTTTAGTTTGTAATAAATTAAATGTAACTGATGAGCAATTTTACCAAGCCATACAAACGTTTAGTGGCGCAGCAAAGCGATTAGAACTTGTTTTTAAAAACGATATTTTTTCTTTTTATAAAGATTTTGCTCACTCACCCTCAAAACTTAAAGCAACCACACAGGCAGTTAAACAACAGTTTACTAACAGAAAGGTAGTAGCTTGTATGGAATTACATACATTTAGTAGCCTAAACGAAACTTTTTTAGCCGAATACAATGGTGCAATGAACGATGCCGACGAAGCAATTGTTTATTTTAACCCACACACTATTGAGCATAAAAAACTAAAACCAATTACAGTTGAACAGGTTTTAAATTACTTTAACGGTAACAATTTAAAAGTATTTACAAATAGTGATGAACTTGTAAATTATATAAAATCAAAATCATTAAAAAATCATGTATTATTAATGATGAGTTCGGGTAACTTTGATGGAATTGATTTTAAAGAATTATCAATGCAATTAAATTTAAATTAACGCTGTGCCCAAAGTTTTACGTATTATAAACAGATTTAATATTGGAGGCATAACATACAATGTAAGTTATTTATCTAAATATTTAGAGCCCGATTACCAAACACTATTAGTTGGTGGGCCTGAAGAAGAAGGCGAGGATAGTTCGCTATACATACCGCAAGGTTTAGGATTAAAACCACAAGTACTAAATCAGTTTCAGCGCGAAATAAATTTAAAATCGGATTACGCTGCATACGTCGAAATTAAAAAAATAATTAGTGAATTTAAGCCCGACATTGTTCACACTCACGCATCAAAAGCAGGGGCAATTGGCCGTTTAGCAGCCATACATTGCAATGTTCCAATTATAATACACACCTTTCACGGGCACGTTTTTCATTCGTATTTTGGTAAAT
>JAYSUQ010000253.1:0-27308 GCA_043718985.1 Bacteroidota bacterium
TGGGCTCAAGCAAAAGCAATAAGAAAAAAAGAAAGATGCACGCCTAGTGAACTTTTTTTTAATTCTAAAATATGACTTATTATATTGATTTAGCTATATGACTACCTTAGGTGCATTTAAAAATTTAACTGATAATTTAGCCGAACAAGATACCATAATGCCTGTTTTGTTTATAGGGCACGGTAGCCCTATGAATGCAATTGAAGATAATGAGTTTACTAGTGGTTGGAAAAACGTTTCGGCATCAATACCTAAGCCAAAAGCTATTTTAATAATATCGGCACATTGGGAAACCAAAGGAACGTTTGTAACTGCTATAGAAAAACCTAAAACAATTCACGATTTTGGAGGTTTTCCTCAACAACTATTTGATGTGCAATACCCTGCAAATGGTAGTAGTTGGTTGGTTAATGAAACCAAACAAACAATTACAAATACTACAATTGGTTTAGATAATGAGTGGGGCTTAGACCATGGCGCTTGGAGTATTTTAACACACTTGTATCCAAATGCCGATGTACCTGTTATGCAATTTAGTTTAGATTATACGCAAGATACTGAGTACCATTACAAACTTGCCAAGCAATTACAAAGTTTACGTAAAAAAGGTGTTTTAATAATTGGTAGTGGCAACATGGTACACAACTTTAAATACATGCAATTTAGTGGTGATTTTAATTCTCATTTTGGCCACGATTGGGCTATAGAGGCAAATGAATCGTTTAAAAAATTAATAACTGAAAATGATTTTAAATCGCTTTTAAATTTTAAAGATTATAGCACGGCATTAAAACTTGCTGCACCAACACCCGATCATTACTTACCTTTAATTTATAGTATTGCGTTACGCGATAAAATTGAACCGATTTCGTTTTTTAACGATGCAGTTGTTGGTGGTTCATTTTCGATGACATCGTTAAAAATTGGCTAATTTTTAAATTAAAAAAGCCTGATGGTTTATCAGGCTTTTTTTAATTACTAAATTTATAAAGGAATATTACCGTGTTTTTTTTTCGGTAATTTAACGGCTTTAGTTTCTAGCATTTTAAATGCTTTAATTAATTTTATGCGCGTATCTTCTGGCTTAATTACTTCGTCAATAAAGCCACGTTCGGCCGCACGGTATGGATTTGCAAAATGCTCAATGTATTCTTTTTCTTTTTCGGCTAACTTAGCAACTGGGTCGGCTGCGGCTGCAATTTCAGCTTTAAAAATAATTTCTGCCGCTCCTTTAGCTCCCATTACTGCAATTTCGGCACTTGGCCAAGCGTAATTCATATCGGCACCTATGTGTTTACTATTCATTACATCATAAGCACCACCATAAGCTTTACGTGTAATAACAGTAATACGCGGAACAGTTGCTTCGCAAAACGCATACAATAATTTTGCACCATTGTTAATAATGCCATGCCATTCTTGATCGGTACCTGGCAAAAACCCTGGCACATCCTCAAACACTAATAATGGAATATTAAAACAATCGCAAAAACGAACAAAACGTGCCGCCTTTGTTGAGCAATTATTATCTAAAACTCCCGCTAAAAACGCTGGCTGATTTGCAACAATACCAATACTTTTACCAGCTAAACGAGCAAAGCCAACAACAATGTTTTCGGCATAATTTTTATGTACCTCTAAAAAACTATTCTCATCAATTGTTCCTTCAATTACTTCACGTATATCATACGGCTGGTTTGCATTGCTTGGTATAATTGCATTTAATGCCTCACGCTTTTCGTTACCATTACTTTCATAAGGCAGGCTTGGCGCATCGTCTTCACAATTTTGCGGCATATAGCTTAGTAATGCTTTTATGTTATTTATACACTCTATTTCGTTGGTGCAACTAAAATGTGTTACCCCCGATTTTGTAGAGTGAGCAGATGCGCCACCTAATTCTTCAGAGGTTACCTCTTCGTGTGTTACAGTTTTTACAACATTAGGACCAGTTACAAACATATAACTTGTGTTTTCAACCATCATAATAAAATCGGTAATAGCTGGACTATAAACTGCACCGCCAGCACAAGGCCCCATAATGGCCGATAGTTGAGGAATTACTCCAGATGCCATTGTGTTTTTATAAAAAATATCAGCATAGCCACCTAAACTCACTACACCTTCCTGAATACGTGCTCCGCCACTATCATTTAAACCAATTAATGGCGCACCATTTTGCATTGCTAAATCCATTATTTTACAAATTTTTTCGGCGTGGGTTTCGCTTAATGAGCCACCAAACACAGTAAAATCTTGCGAAAAAACATAAATCAATCTACCGTTTACTGTTCCGTATCCAGTAACAACGCCATCGCCTAAATATTTTTCACGATCTAGTCCAAATTCAGTACTACGGTGGGTTACAAACATTCCAATTTCTTCAAAGCTTCCTTCATCTAGCAAAAAATGTAAGCGCTCACGTGCCGTTAATTTTCCTTTTTTATGCTGAGAGTCAATTCGTTTTTGCCCTCCACCTAATAACGCTTCGGCTTGTTTTTGTTCGAGTAATGTTATTTTTGAATTCATAAATAGTATTGTTTTTAGTTATTAATATGGCATTAGCCTTATCGTATCTTTATTTTTGTTTAACTCACCCTTAAATAAAAAAACCACTTGAAATCTGTTGATTTGCAAGTGGTTACACTTTTTGATTGTTGTCCGACTAGGGCTCGAACCTAGACTCTACTGAACCAAAATCAGTTGTGTTGCCAGTTACACCATCGGACAGTTGAACTTACAAGTTAAGTTCGGGGCACAAAAATAACAAAATATATTTAGATTCAAAAAAAATCATAAAAAAAAATAATCATAGCCTTTGCCAATCTATTTTTATTAAATTCGCATCTTATCTCAATTTTAACAAAATTTTATGCAATTTAAAAAACTAAATAACCTAATTGGATGGATCGTTTTTGCCATCGCTACTTTTACATACGTTTCAACAATTGAGCCTACGGCTAGTTTTTGGGATTGCGGCGAGTACATTGCCTGTGCATATAAATTAGAAGTTGGGCATCCTCCTGGTGCACCTTTCTTTTTAATAATTGGTAGGTTGTTTGCCATACTTGGCGGTAGTCCTCAAAATGCAGGTATGATGATAAATATTATGTCGGCATTATGCAGTTCGTTTTCAATTTTATTTTTGTTTTGGAGCATAACTCGTTTAAGTTTTAAATCGTTAATAAAAAAAGGCGAAGAATTTACCCAAAGTAAACAGTATGCCGTTTTAGGTGCGGGTATTGTTGGCGCTTTGGCTTACACGTTTTCCGATTCGTTTTGGTTTTCGGCGGTTGAGGGCGAGGTGTATGCGATGTCGTCGTTTTTTACTGCAATAGTTTTTTGGGCAGTTTTAAAGTGGGATGAAGAAGATGATACTGACAATGTTAGCGCTATGCGTTGGATAGTTTTTATTGCATACCTAATGGGTTTATCAATTGGGGTGCATTTACTTAACTTATTAGTTATACCTGCTATTTGTTTTATTTATTATTTTAAAAAATACAAATTCGAGTGGAAAACTTTTATTTACACAGGCTTAATATCATTGGTATTGTTGGGTGGCATACAAAACATTATGATTCCTAAAATTGTAAAATTTGCAGCCGATTACGAAATATTTTTTGTAAACAAACTAGGTATGGGCTTTAACTTAGGCTCAATGTTTTATTTTGCAATATTGTTTTTTTCTATCACAACCCTAATAATGTATACCATTAATAAAAAAGAAAATTTTTATAAAATGGGTTTTTACTCGGCAATACTTTTTGCATTAATTGCTATAGTTGCTGCCAACACCGGTAGTGGCATGTTTACTCGTGCTTTAACCTTAGGTGGGTTGCTTTATGGCATTAACTATTTAAAAATTAAAAACACAAATGTGCTTAACACAATCTTAATAAGTTTTGCAACATTATTAATTGGTTATTCGTCGTACGCTATTGTTATTATTAGGTCGCAAGCTAATACACCAATGGACGAAAATGATCCAGAAAATGCCATTACCATGTTGTCTTATTTAAATCGCGAACAGTATGGCGATTGGCCTTTAACTTATGGGCAGTACTACAATGCACCAACAAAATCGCAACAATATTTTAAAGATGGTGAACCTGTGTTTGCTAAAGATGTAAAATCGGGTAAATACAAAATTACCGACGATCGCAAAAAATCTATTCCGGTTTATGAAGAAGAATACTCAACTGTTTTTCCACGTATGTGGAGCCAGCAAGGTAACCACGAAGCCGCTTACCGTTATTGGGGCGATGTGCAAAACCATCATAAAAAGAAAACAAAAATGAACGAGCAAAGTGGGCAAATGGAAGAGATACAAGTGCCTAACTTTATGGCCAACTTAACTTACTTTGTTAGCTACCAAGTTAAATACATGTACTTGCGTTATTTTGCTTGGAATTTTATTGGGCGCCAAAACGACATACAAGGGCTTAATAAAAACCCATTAGAAGGTAATTGGAAAACAGGCATTAAGGGTGTTGATGATGCCTTTTTAGATACCGATACAAGTTTACAGCCACACGCTGCCGAAAACAATAAAGCTGATAATTCGTTTTATGCGTTGCCATTTATTTTAGGCATTTTAGGCTTTGCGTTTCAATACAAAAATAACAAAGGCGATACGTGGGTTACAGCCGCATTTTTTTTACTTAACGGATTAGCAGTTTTAATTTACTTAAACCAATACCCTTATCAGCCACGCGAGCGTGATTATGCCTATGTTGCATCGTTTTATGCCTTTGCTATTTGGATAGGATTTGGGGTATTATTTATTTACGATTTTTTAAGTAAAAAAATAAATGCTACTACTGGTGCAATTGTTGCAACCGTTGCAGGCTTGGCCATACCAACTATTATGGCTGCCGAAGGTTGGGATGATCACAACCGATCGTTAAGAACGATGAGTCGCGATTTTGCAGTTAATTACCTAAACTCATGCGCACCAAATGCAATACTATTTACCAACGGCGATAACGATACCTTTCCGCTTTGGTATGCACAAGAAGTTGAAGGCGTGCGAACAGATGTGCGCGTTTGTAATTTAAGTTTACTACAAACCGATTGGTACATTAACCAAATGCGCCGTGCAGCCTACGAAAGCGCCCCCGTGCCATTTACAATACCAGCCGAAAAATACGTGCAAGGCACCCGCGATGTAGTATATATTATGGATAAAGGCACCGGCCCTATGAATTTAAAAAAAGCCATTGAGTTTGTAGAAAGCGATGACATAAACAACAAATTAGATTACGGAACCCGACCAATAGAATACCTACCAACAAAAACATTTTTTATACCAGTAGACTCGATGGCTGTTATGAAAAACAAAGTAATTAACGTTGCCGATACAGGCCGATTAGTTAAAAATATAAAATGGACTTTAAACAACCAATACATTACCAAAGAAAAATTAATGGTACTTGATTTAATTGCCCATAACGATTGGACACGCCCTATTTACTTTGCTGTAACTACTGGAGCTGAGGCATACTTAGGTTTAGAAGAATATTTTCAGTTAGAAGGTTTAGCTTACCGTTTAGTGCCAATTAAAAACAACACTAACGAAACAAGCCAAGGCGGCCGCGTAAACACTAAAGCAATGTATGATAACCTAATGAATAAATTTGCTTGGGGTGGTTTAGATAAAAAAGGAGTTAGTTTAGATGAAAACTGTGTGCGTATGGCAAGTAATATGCGTATGCAAATGGCAACATTGGCTGGCGCATTAATTAACAAAGGCGAAAAACAAAAAGCCGAAAAAGTGTTGGATTATTGTTTAGAAAAAATGCCAGATGAAAACGTACGTTACGAAGCTACTTTGTACACTATTATTGCAGGCTATTATCAAATTGGTAATATGAAAAAAGCAACCGAGCTATCAGCTAAAATATTTGAAGTTTATGAGCACGATTACAAAGTATACCAATCGCAGGGCAACATACACCGCGCGGCATTTGGCAGAGAAATTAATCAGGCCAAAGAAATTATGAAACGCTTAGTTATGTTAGCCGAACAATTTAAACAAGATGCGCATAGCAAAGAGTTAATGAAACGCTTAACCTCAATAATACCACAAAGCGAATTAATGGAAGATGCACAGGCCCAGCAACAACAAGCCGCTGGAGCTGAGCCAGTAATACAATAACAATTTATTAAGTTATGTAATCAATAAAAAAAGCCTCGCAATTGTGAGGCTTTTTTAAATTAATATAATAACACATTTTAATTAAACGCAATATGAAACTGTTTTGGAGCTTTAATTTGATACGTTAAATTTATTTTTTTACTATCTTTTGCTAATAGAGTTACACGCCATTTTATTAAACCCGTTAACTCGTCGTACTTACCATTCGATAATTCCTTCTTTTCAATACTTACTGTCTTATCTTGCGATAGGGGTAATTGATCTTCAATGTCAATTTCTATTTTTGTTGAACGCAAATTTTTTGTAATGATATCATAGGAGTATTGATGTACTTTATCATCAACTAATAATTTTTCGTAACATTTATCTTTTATTTTTTTACGAGTAACCGCAATGTTTTTATCAATACCTAACGATAGTTGCATTGTATCATCTGTGCCAGCCATTTTTAAAGTGGTTAAGCCAACATAGGTTCCATCGTAATAAATAGATGCAGAACCACTCATACTAATAGCATCTTCCCAATCGGTAACTACTGCGGTTAAATAAACATTGCTGGTTAATTTAGGAACAGCTTTATATCTAAAAATTGTTTTCAAATCTTTAACCATAATTGCAGCAAAATGTTTTTTACCATCGCTTGGTATGTTGTAGTTTAATTTAATATCGTACTCTGTTTCTATTAAATTTTCGGTAACGGTTGTGTAATTGTAAATTTGCTTTGCTTCAACAATCTCATCTTCATAAGGCTTTTCTGTACTTGATAATTGCGGCATAGCATAGCTTATATCATTTGTTGCTTTACTTTTTAATGATTTCTCATACCCATCCTTTTTAGTATCGTCTAACGTGTAATTTTTATATCTAAAATTTGCAATTTGCCATGGTTGCAAATTTGGTAATGCAAATGAACGATTAGGGTTAGCTGTTGATAAAACTAATTTAACATTTTCCCAATCAATACCCGATTGCTGGTGTATTTGTGCCTTGTATGTTAGTTTAACATTTTGATCAGTTGAGTTTGCTCGTAAATCGTAAGAGGCAGTCCAGCCAGCATTAGTAATAGGATAATTTAAAATAATTGTTGCCTGCGTAGCTTGGTCGGCAATAACATGAATTAACACACGGTAATCAACTTTTACGTTATCGGCACTAACGTTATCTCGGTTATTTAAATCATTATTAATTAAATTTAAACGCTCGGTTAATAAATTTCTTTTCAATTCTATTTTTTCTTTTTCTTTTCTAATTTTAAGTAACTCACTATTTATGTTAAATAACTTTTCTCGTAAAAACGCCAAGCCATCTTTTAAAAAAGCAATACTATCTTTTTTTGAAACACCTTTGTATAAACCATAATTAAGCAACACATTTTTTTCTGTACTTAACGCATCTGTTTTCAATTGTAAATCATCTAAATCGTAATTTATATCGCGTAAGCTATCATTAATTTGTTTATATGTTTTTTTGTATTTCACATCACCTTGCAGTTTTGCTTTATCAAATTCAGGATAATGAATTTCGTGTTGTATATCGGTAATTATAAAATTTCCATTTCCAGAGGCTTGTATAGCCGATATATTTATGCAGTTTTCTAAGCCTGAAAAAATGAGGGTATTTTGGCCCGATAATAAATTGGTAGTTGAGGTTCGGTGTATTTGCGCCCCTTGTGTATAAATAATTATTTTTTCAGGTTTCGATTTAATTATTTTTTCATTCTCGTTTGCATTTGCTACGTTTAAGCAGCAACATAATGCCATTACAAATAATTGTTTCATAATAAAGTAGTTTAAGTTTATTATGAGATACTTAATCTGTAACTATTCCATAATTTTTTTAAATTTTAGTTGCTTTAGTATATGTAGTGTAACAGTTTATGATATTAGAATTGACTTACAAAAATAGTTTTACCACCAATTAATAACACCATTAACTTGTGTTGTTAAAAGTGAATATGTGTTGTAAAATAAAAACAACAATTAACACAATTTAGCACTAAAACCGCTTATTATTTGCCCACTTTCGGGTAAAAGTGTATTTTCGTATTTCGTTAAAAAAATGAGCCTAAAAGCACAATTAGATATTACAAAGATACCACAACACATTGCCATTATAATGGATGGTAATGGGCGTTGGGCTAAACAACAAGGCGAAGACCGTGTGTTTGGTCACTACGAAGGTGTTAACTCAGTAAGAGAAGTAGTTGAAGCTTGTGGCGAAGTTGGTGTAAAGTTTTTAACCATGTATGCCTTTAGTACCGAAAACTGGAACCGACCTAAAGATGAAGTTGACGCCCTAATGGAATTACTGGTAGCAACCATAAGTATGGAAAGCGAAAAATTGCATAAAAAAAATGTACGCTTGCAAGCCATTGGTAATTTACAAAGCCTACCAGTTGCTTGTTTACAGGAGTTAAACGAATCCATCAATCTTACTAAAAACAACACAGGCCTAACCCTTGTTTTAGCATTAAGTTACTCGGCTAAATGGGAATTAATAAACGCCGTTAAACAAATTGCTTTAAATGTTAAAACAGGTAATGTTAACATTGATGATATTAACGAAAACTTAATTGCCGATAACTTATGTACTAAAAACATACCTGACCCCGAGTTAATGATACGAACCAGTGGCGAGCATCGCATCAGTAATTTTTTACTTTGGCAGTTAGCCTATGCCGAATTTTATTTTACCGATAAGTTATGGCCCGATTTTAGGAAAGAAGAAGTTTTTGAAGCCATTTTAAATTATCAAAATCGTGAACGTAGGTTTGGTAAAACCAGCGCACAAATTAATCCAAATTTATAAATGACAATTTTAAAAAACACATTACTCATACTGTTTTCTTTGTTTTTAAACTTAGTAAACGCTCAGGTGTTAGTTGATGCCAAAAACACAACAGGTATTGATTATGCAAAACCTAAAGAATATACCCTTGCACCATTAGAAATTGAATGTTCGCAATACACCGATAAAAATATTATTCGTTTATTATCGGGGCTATCGGCTGGTGATAAAATACAAATACCTGGCGATAAAATTGGAGAGGCTATTAAAAACCTATGGAAACAAGGTTTATTTGAAGACGTTAAAATTTATTTATTAAAAACAATTGGTAACGATGCGTTTTTAAAAATTGAAGTACTTGAAAAACCACGTTTATCAAAATTTAGTTTTAGAGGCGGAGTTAAAAAAAATGATGCCGACGATATTCGTGGTAAAATTAGATTTATAAGAGAAAAAGTGGTAACCGATTACTATTTAGGTTTTATAAAAAATACCGTTAAAGATTTTTATGTAAACAAAGGCTATTACAACACCCAAGTTAATATAAAAACCGAAGATGATAAATTAGCAAAAACGCCTCATGTAATAGTTTATATTGATGTTGTTAAAGGAAAAAAAGTACGCATTCAAAACTTAAATATTTACGGAAACACTATTGTTAAAACAGGTAAAATTCGCCGTAAAATGAAAGATAGTAAACCCTTTAGACCATATACTTTTTGGAATTCGGGAAAATATCTTGAGGATAATTTAGAAAAAGATTTACCCGCAGTAATAGAAAAATACAATAGCAAAGGCTACCGCGATGCACGTATTGTAAAAGATACCGTTTATTTTGTTAGTAAAAATCGTGTTAATATTGATGTAACAATTGACGAAGGACATAAATATTATTTTGGAGACATTAAATGGTATGGTAATGCAAAGTACCGTAGCGGCCAATTAGACACAATTTTAAATATTAAAAAAGGCGAAATTTTTGATCAAACTCACCTCGATCAAAAATTGATGATGAACCCAAATGGATATGATATTTCATCGCTTTATATGGATGACGGTTATTTGTTTTTTAACGTGCAACCACAAGAGGTAGGTGTTCATAACGATACAATTGATTTAGACATTCACATGTACGAAGGCAAGCAAGCTACCATTAATAAAGTAACTGTAATGGGCAATACTAAAACAAACGACCATGTTATTTATCGCGAAATTAGAACCCGACCAGGGCAGTTATTTCGTAGGTCAGATATTATTCGTACCCAGCGCGAGCTAAGCCAGTTAGGTTATTTTGATCCTGAAAAAATGGGCGTTACACCAACACCTAATCCAGCAGATGGCACTGTAGATATTGAATATAAGGTTGAAGAAAAACCATCAGACCAGGTAGAATTATCGGGTGGTTGGGGTGGTGGCCGTGTAGTTGGCACATTAGGCTTATCGTTTAATAATTTTTCGATGCGTAATATTTTTAAACCATCAACTTGGAGCCCATTACCTACTGGCGATGGACAAAAATTTAGCATTCGCGCACAAACAAACGGCTTGTATTACCAGTCTTATAACGTATCCTTTACCGAACCGTGGCTAGGCGGTAAAAAACCTAACTCATTAACTGTTTCAATGTTTTATTCAGTTTTTTCTAACGGACAAAAAAAATACACTAAAAATGGTGATGGCGATAAAATAACAAACACATCACGTAGTAGTATGAATATTATTGGTACATCTGTTGGATTTGGAAAACGATTAAAAAAACCCGATGATTTCTTTTCGCTTTACACCGATTTAAGTTATAACTACTACGATTTAAAAAATTATGCAGGTGTATTTGTATTAACAAATGGTTATGCAAACGATGTAAATTTAAAAGTAAACATATCTCGTAACAGTATTGATGCTCCTATTTTTCCAAAAAACGGTTCAAACTTTTCGTTACTAGGTCAGTTTACACCACCTTACTCTTCATTTAATAAAATTGATTATATAACGGCTACACCTGCACAACGTTATAAATTTATTGAATATCAAAAATATAAATTTACTGCCGAGTGGTACACGCAGTTAACTAACAAGCGCCCAGCAAGCGAAGGTAAAGAAGCTCGTAACTTAGTACTACGTACAAAAATTGGGTATGGTATTTTAGGTATGTATAACAAAAAAGTAGGCGTATCGCCATTTGAGCGTTATTACATGGGCGGTAGTGGTTTAAGCGGTTTTCAAAATTTTGTATCGCGCGAAATTATTGCATTACGTGGCTATCAAGATAATTCTTTATCGAGTGCTAACGGCGACCCATTATGCGCACGCTATATTATGGAATTGCGCTATCCAATATCATTAAACCCACAAGCAACTATTTTTGTTTTAGGCTTTGCCGAGGCTGGTAATACCTGGAGTAGATATAAAGATTTTAATCCTTTTCAGGTTAAACGAAGTGTAGGTTTAGGTTTACGTGTGTTTTTGCCAATGTTTGGATTACTTGGTTTAGACTACGGTTGGGGTTTAGATAAAACACCAGGTAGCGCAAATGCAGGCACAGGTAAAGGCGAATTTCACTTTACGCTAGGCGCACAATTAGGCGAATTGTAAATGCAAAAAATGTTAATTGCCAAAATATAATTAACTTGGCACACGTTATGATTTAAGTACAAAAGATTTAAAAACTAAAACACCATGATTAACAAAATAATTTTAACCACCGCAACATTTTTTTTATTTATAACTGTATCATTTTCTCAAAAAACAGGCTATGTTGATACAGATTATATTTTAGGGCAAATACCCGAATATAAAGCCGCGCAAGCAGAGTTAGATAAAACATCGGTTGATTGGCAAAAAGAAATTGAATTAAAATATGCCGAAATTGATAAACTATATAAAATTTATCAGGCCGAATCGGTTTTATTAACTGATGATATGAAAAAGAAACGTGAAAACGAAATCATCAACAAGGAAAAAGAAGTAAAGGAATTGCAAAAAACACGCTTTGGTGTTGATGGCGAATTATTTAAAAAACGAATGGAATTAGTTAAACCGATACAAGATAAAGTATATAACGCAGTTAAAGCAGTAGCCGAACGGAGCGCTTTAGCTTTTATATTTGATAAAGCAGGGCAGGTATCATTAATATACTCAAACAGTAAATACGATAAAAGTGAAGATGTGTTAACTTTTATGGGATACAACAAAAAATAAACACAATTAATTAAATTAAAAAACAATCAACAAAAAATAAAAAAATGAAAAACCTAGTAAAATCAATTGCAGTCGTTGCTTTATCAGTAAGTTCAGTAACAACATCATTTGCACAAAAAATTGCGCATTTAAGTTTAGATTCTTTAGTATCTATAATGCCCGAAAGTAAACAAGCGCAAGAAGTAGCACAAAAATATTTAAAAGATTTAGAAGGCCAAGTTGCCACTATGGAAACTGAGTTACAAACTAAATACAATGATTACATGCAAAACTCTGCAGCTATGAGCGAGTTAGTTCGTGGTACTAGAGAAAAAGAATTGCAAGATTTAAATAAACGTATTGAAGACTTTAAAGCATCTGCTCAACAAGATTATCAAAAAAAATATGGTGAGTTAAGCCGTCCTATTTACGATAAAGCTAAAAAAGCAATTGAAATAGTAGCAAAAGAAAATAATTATAAATATGTGCTAGATACATCTACAGGAAATGTTTTATATACCGACCCAACAGATGATATTTTACCATTAGTTAAAAAGAAATTAGAAACTATGCCAGCAGCAATATTACCTGGTACAAATGGAGGCGGTGTTGTTAAACCTATGAATGGTGGCGCTAAACCAAAACCAGCAGGAAAATAAAATCAATAAAGTAATTTTAAAAAACACAAAAGCTCAGATAGTATCTGGGCTTTTGTGTTTTAACTATCTTATGTTAATAATCATTTTTTTGAAATGTTAAATGAGGTAAAAAATAAGTCAAATTTGGTAAGTACAGTTTTTAACAAAACTTAAAATATACTTATGGCAAAACTTAAACTATTTTTAATTTTATTTTTAGTTGCATTTACACAGCTTGTAAACGCTCAAACCACAAAAGACGAGGCCTTTTATGCTTTTGATAATAAAGATTACCAAAAGGCATACGGTTTGTTTGATAAGCTTTATGCTGAAAATCCTAAAAATTTGGATTATAAATTTAGATTGGGCTATTGCTCAATTTATTATCCCGAAAAAAAGGCACGTGCCATTGAAATTTTTGAAGACATAAAACGTACAGATAAATCAACAGATGTTGATTATTATTTAGGAAAAGCGTATCACATTAACTACCGTTTTGATGATGCGATAAAATCATATAACGAATACATAACAGCAAAAACGAGCGTTGTAAAATTATCAGAAGAAGATAAAGCGTTTATTGAAGATGCTAAATTAGGCGTATTAAATAGTAATAATGGTAAAGAGCTAATTTCTAAAAAAGTTGTTGCCGATATTAAAAATATGGGAGCGCCATTAAATACAATTGAACAAGAATATGTGCCTGTAATATCAACCGACGAATCGATTTTGATATACACCTATGTTGGTAAAAACACAACGGGTGGTAAGCTAAACGATGAGCTTAAACCATCAACAGAAGATGATGCCTATTACCACGAAGATATTTATATCTCTAAAAAAGCAACCGATACTACTTACGCATTAGGTACAAGTATTGGTAATACAATTAATACAAAAGGGCACGATGCAGCCATTGCACTATCGCCCGATGGCTCAACATTATTTACCTACAATAGTACTGGGGCTGATAAGGGAGATATTTTTGTGAGTAAATTAAATGGAGAAGAGTGGAGCAAGCCCGAAAAATTAAATAGTAATATAAATACAAGTGAGTGGGAGGGTAGTTGTTCAATATCATCAGATGGAATGTTTTTGTATTTTGCATCAGAAAGACCAGGCGGTTTAGGAGGTAGAGATTTATATATTTCGGAAAGAGTTAATGGCGATTGGGGACCCGCAGTAAATTTAGGACCAAACATTAACACGCCTTATAACGATGATGCTCCATTTATACATCCCGATGGTATTACGTTGTTTTTTAGTTCAGAAGGGCATCAAAGTATTGGTGGTTACGATATTATGTACTCAATTAAACAAGAAAATAATTGGATTAAACCTTTAAGTATGGGTATACCATTAAATACCACCGAAGATGATCGTTATTATGTAATAAATGCAAAAGGTGAGCGTGGTTATTTCTCATCAAACAGAGGAGGATCGGGCGGTATAGGAGGCCAAGATATTTATACCGTTGAACCAGGTATGTTTGGCGAAAAGCCAATTTTAGCATTACTAAAGGGGCGCATTTTTGCAGATGATAAACCTATTGATGCAAAATTAGAGGTTGTTAAAAAAGCAAATGGAGAAGCAATTGGGCCTTATTACTCAAATTCAAAAACAGGTAAATATTTAATGGCACTTGCACCAGGTAATGGTTACAAAATTAAAATTGTAGTTAATGTGCCAGGTTTTGAACCTATTGAAGAGGAATTAGATGTTGAAAAACTAACTAAGTTTATTGAAATTAATAAAGATTTTTATGTGTATTCGCCAGGCTACAACAATAAAATGGCAAGCCGCACAATGAAATCTATTATGGATAGTTTAACAAGTGGAACTGTAACACCCGAAACATTTAAAAACGATGTAACTACCAAAACAAATGTTGTTAAAACTACCGACCCAAAAGTTAAAACAGAACCAATACCTTGCAATGCGGGCATTTTACCCGATTTTAGTATACTAAAAGGTAAATCGTTAAACGATATTGAAACTTATAATAAATTATTAAGTGTTGCAGGTAATTATTGTGCACAAGGTTTAACGTTTAAAGTACAAATTGCCGCTTACCGCCATCCCAAAAACTATAAATACAATCGTTTGCAAAAATTTGGAACACCTAATATTACTGGTTATGCAGATGGTATAACTCGTTTTACGCAGCTAGAACTTAATACAATTAAAGATGCAGAAGCGGCTCGCCAAAAAATAATAGCTAAAGGTCAAAAAGATGCCTGGATTACAGCGTTTATAGATGGAAAACGTTATACACTTGAAGAATTAATTATGCAAGATTTTTTAGGTAAATCGATAAATTAATTTATTTAATAAAAATTACTCATAGGTACTTATAGTAAAATTATAATAAGGCTTTTTAGTTTATTGAATAATAATGTTTAGCTCAATTACCAACTAGCAGGTCCAAAACGTTGCGATAATTTATGTTTAGGCAAGGCCATAAAAAAAAGTTGATCAAACCAAATTAATAATTTAAAAGCATAGGTTGGTGAGTTTAATTTTTGACTAATGTATTTTGTATTGCGCATTGTAAAACGGTATCCAATATCGCTACCTAAGCCAAGCCATTTAAATAGTTTAAACTGTACAGATATACCAGGCTCGTAAAGTAAAAGTAAGCGCTTTTTTGTTAAAATAACTATCCCATCATAATTGGTATGTTTTTGCCAATATGAGCCAATACCGCCTTGTAAGGGCACACTTAGTTGCCAACGTTTAGTTTTATGAAATACAAAATCAGTATAAACGCAACCGTAACCAAATTTTAAATAATTTTTTTCGGTATATGTTACGCCATAATTATTTAATAATGTTATAGGGTCATACACATCATCATTAAGCCAACTATAGCCAAGTCCTATTTTTAATTTTTTTTTAAAAGTTACTCCAAGCCTCACACCGCTTACTTTTGCTTTACCAAGTTTAATAAACGAAAAACGACTTTCTAACCTCGCATCAATGTTAGGCTTTGTTTTTATAAAGTGTTGTATCGAGTCTAAAAACTGACTTTTAGCCGAAAAATCTAACATTAAAACAACTATGATAACTTTAAAACGCACACACAAAAATAGCTGAGTTTTAGTTGTTTAAAAATGTTTAGGTAATAATTGTATTAACAACGTTTGTGTATTATTTTTATAAAATTGAATGCAAGTGCACATAACTTATTTTTAAACAGCCCCATAGGTTATTTAAAAGGTGTAGGCCCGCAACGTAGCGAAGTATTACAAAAAGAATTAGGCGTTTTTACATATCAAAATTTTATAACACATTACCCATTTAGGTATGTTGATAGAACACAATTTTTTAGTACCCGACAAATAGATGAAGATGGCGCTTACTACCAACTGCGGGGTTATATTGATAGTATGGAAATTGTTGGCGATAAACGTACTAAACGTTTAGTTGTTATTTTTAAAGATACATCGGGAGCTTTAGAGTTGGTATGGTTTCAGGGTTATAAATGGATGGCAGAAAAACTACACCGTGGCATAGAGTATATTGTTTATGGGCGCGCATCTTTATTTAACGGCAGGTTTAATATGGCGCATCCCGATATTGAAACTGTTACGCCTGAGTTGTTAGCCGCTCAATCGGCATTTCAAGCGGTTTATCATAGCACCGAAAAATTAAAATATAGAGGTTTAGATAGCGAAGGTATTAGAAGAGCCATGCGTGGTTTGGTAACACAAATAAATGCGCATAACGTTACCGAAACATTAAGTCAAACCTTATTAATCGATTTTAATTTATTATCAAAACACGAGGCGGTTAAGCAAGTTCATTTTCCTGAAACTGCTGCTTTATTAGAGAAAGCTCGCTTTAGACTAAAGTTTGAAGAGTTGTTTTTTGTGCAACTAAAAATATTACGTAGCAATGCCAATAGGCATCACTTTTCGCAAGGATATGTGTTTAATAAAGTTGGCGATAATTTTAATAATTTTTACCATAAACACATGCCATTTACCTTAACCAACGCTCAAAAACGAGTTGTTAAAGAGGTGAGAATAGATATGGGAAGCGGCAAGCAAATGAGCCGATTAGTGCAGGGCGATGTAGGTAGTGGCAAAACCTTAGTGGCTTTATTAAGTATGCTATTAGCTGTAGATAACGATTACCAATCTTGCTTAATGGCCCCTACCGAAATTTTAGCAAAACAGCATTTCGAAACTATTTCGCAATTAACAGAGCCTTTAGGTTTATGTGTGGCATTATTAACAGGATCTATAAAAACAAAAGCTAGGCGAGAGTTACATGCTAATTTAGCAAATGGCACAATTCATATTTTAATTGGTACGCATGCGTTAATTGAAGATACAGTTGTATTTAAAAATTTAGGATTAGTAGTTATTGATGAACAGCATCGCTTTGGAGTTGCACAACGAGCAAAGTTACATGCCAAAAACAAACAGCCGCCACACGTGTTAATTATGACGGCTACACCAATACCACGTACACTTGCTATGACATTGTATGGCGATTTGGATACATCGGTTATTGATGAATTACCGCCAGGTAGAAAACCAATTACAACCATGCATTTTATGGAAAGCCAACGTTTGCGATTAATAGGTTTTATGAAAGAGCAAATTGCTTTAGGAAGGCAAGTGTATATTGTATACCCTTTAATTGAAGAAAGTGAAAAACTTGATTATCAAAATTTACAACAAGGTTACGAGGCTTTGTTAGATGATTTTAAACCACCACAATTTCAAATTAGTATTGTGCACGGTAAACTTAAAGCCGATGTGAAAGAATTTGAAATGCAACGCTTTATAAAAAAAGAAACCCAAATTATGGTTGCCACAACTGTTATAGAGGTTGGTGTTAACATACCAAATGCAAGTGTTATGGTTATAGAAAGTGCCGAGCGCTTTGGTCTATCTCAGTTACATCAGCTACGTGGTAGGGTAGGGCGTGGCGCCGATAAATCATACTGTGTATTAATGACAGGCTACAAACTTGGAGCAGAAAGTAAATTACGAATGGAAACCATGGTGCGTACTAACGATGGATTTGAAATTAGCGAAGTAGATTTAAAATTACGAGGTCCTGGCGATTTAGATGGAACACAGCAAAGCGGCGTAATGGATTTAAAAATTGCCGATTTAGCTAAAGATGGACAAATATTACAATTGGCGCGAACAGCAGCGCAAACAATACTTAACGAAGACCCAACATTACAATTACCTGATAACCAAATTTTAATTAACCACTTGCAAAGCCAAACAAAAGATAGGCCTATTTGGAGCAAAATTGGATAAAAGAACTAGTACTCAAACGTTCCAAATTCCGATTCGATGGTAACTTTTTTGCCATTAAAAGCCTCAACTTTACCAATAATTTTAGCATCAACATTAAATGATTTCGAAATATCAATAACTTGTTGTGCTAATTGTGCAGGTAAGTATATTTCTAAACGATGCCCCATATTAAACACTTTGTACATTTCTTTATAATCGGTATGGCTTTGTTGGTGTATTATTTTAAATAAAGGAGGTAATTCAAATAAATTATTTTTAATAATATGCACGCCTTCTACAAAATGCAGTACTTTAGTTTGTGCGCCACCACTGCAATGCACAATACCGCTAATTTTCGAACCTAATATTTCTAAAATTTTTTTTACAATTGGTGCATACGTTCGGGTTGGAGATAAAACTAATTTACCAGCTGTTATCTGTTCATTAATTATATTACCATTTATGTCGGCATAATCTACATCAATAATATCAGTTAAATTTAATTGGCCACAATAGGTTACTTCGTTTGGCAACGCATTATCATACGATTCGGGATATTTTTTGGCAACTGCTTTGCTAAACACATCGTGGCGAGCACTTGTTAAACCATTGCTTCCCATGCCTCCATTGTATTCTGTTTCGTAAGTAGCTTTACCCGATGAAGATAAGCCAACAATAACATCGCCAGCTTTTATAGTGTGGTTTGAAATGACATCAGATTTTTTCATACGACACACAACAGTGCTATCAACAATTAGTGTGCGTACTAAATCGCCAACATCGGCAGTTTCGCCACCAGTTGAGCGAATGTCGATACCATTATCACGTAAGTTTTGTAATACTTCTTCGGTACCGTTGATGATAGCAGAAATTACTTCGCCCGATATTAATCCTTTATTACGACCAATAGTTGATGATAATAAAATATTGCTAGTAGCGCCAACACAAATTAAATCATCAATATTCATTATCACTGCATCTTGTGCAATGCCTTTCCAAACACTTAAATCGCCTGTTTCTTTCCAGTATACATAAGCTAATGATGATTTGGTACCCGCTCCATCGGCATGCATAATAATACAATGCTCGTTGCTCCCAGTTAAATAATCGGGTACAATTTTGCAAAATGCTTGCGAAAATAATCCTTTATCAATAGTTGAAATGGCAGCATGTACATCTTCTTTAGATGCAGATACTCCCCGTAAATTATATTTTAAGTCTGACATTATTTTTTAAAAACAATAGGTTAAAAAACTTCTTTTGCTACTCTTTTAGTACTATCGCTTGTGCCCATTGTGTAGTAATGCAAACACGGTACATTGGCTTTTTTTAATTCTTTACTTTGTTGTATGCACCATTGTATTCCAATTTCTTTAACTGCTTTATCGTCTTTACATTTTTCTAATTCAATAAACAAATCTTGAGGCAAATCAATATGAAAAATTTTAGGTAAAGCAATTAATTGTGAGCGCGTGCTTAATATTTTTAAACCTGGTATAATAGGAATTGTAATATCGTTTTTACGACACAAATCCACAAACTCAAAATATTTTTTATTATCAAAAAACATTTGTGTTACAATGTAATCGGCACCAGCATCAACTTTTGCTTTTAACCATTTCATATCGCTATAAAGGTTTGGCGCTTCAAAATGTTTTTCGGGATAACCTGCAATTCCCATACAAAAATTTGTAGGAGCGGCATCTTTCATTTCTTCATCTAAATAAATGCCTTTATTCATACCTTGTATTTGGCTTACTAAATCAATTGCATAGGCATGTCCATTGGGCTCTGGTACAAACTGCGATTCGGTTTTAATGCTATCTCCGCGCAAAGCAAGTACGTTATCAATGCCTAAAAATTGCAAATCTATTAAGGCGTTTTCAGTTTCTTCGCGTGTAAAGCCTCCACAAATAATATGCGGCACAGCTTCAACATTATATTTATTCATAATGGCAGCACAAATACCAACTGTACCTGGGCGTTTACGAATACTTACTTTTTCTAAATAACCACCATCACGTTTTTTATAAATATATTCTTCGCGATGATAGGTAACATCAACAAAAGCTGGTTTAAATTCCATTAAAGGGTCAATAGCATCGTATATAGAATGTATACCTTTACCTTTTAATGGCGGTAAAATCTCTATCGAAAAAAGGGTGTCTTTGGCTTGTTTTAAATAATCGGTAATTTTCATATATAGTATAAATTACTGCAAATGTAACTATATACACTTAGTAATAAAAATTAAGCATGTTTTAAAATCTATAACCCATTGTTAAGCCAAATTTTAAGCTGTTGTTAGCATAGTTACTAGGGTTGTAATAATTACTATAGGTTGATGCGGGGTAGTTTTTTTCAACAAACTCTTTAGGGCCATTAGCTACATAAACATCTTTTTTAACACCAATACCTAGTAAAAGCAACACATTAAAATTTTTATTTACTCTAAATAACACGCCGTTGTTTATCATAAAATGATGCCTATTCATTACAAAACTATGCTCTTTAGCTTGTTGTTGCGAGTAGTAATAGCCAGTATTTTGATTATATACTTGAATGTTTGTATTATTAACAAACGAACCGTTAAATTGAGCAAGGCTGTAATATGGACCAATAAAATAAGTTACTAAACCACGGGCACTTGCCTGAAAATGAATGCCAAGGCCGAACTCAGCTACCTTACGATTTAATTTAAAATTTGACAAACTACCATAATTGTAATTGCTGTTGTAACTATAATTAGAGTTTGTGAAATTTCGATAGGTAGATTGAGATAAATATGGCTCGGTAAACCCTACCGAAAATGGTACGTATAAATGAAAACGATATTTTGTAAATTCGCGTAAATAAGTAATATTAAAACCCCCATTTAGTGGCTCTAAAACATTAGTGCCAAGCACATTTTTAGTTGAGGTGTAGTCATCAAAATGTTCATCTATTTTTACTGTTTTTTTATCAGTTAAATTATTTCCATCTTGATAAATAACAATTTGCTTAGCCTCAATAGGCTCATTAAAAACTTGGTGTTCGCCATTTTTATAAATAATCATGGCCACATCTTTTTTACTAATAATTATTGTAGGCCCATCTAAATAAGTAAATAATTTATATTTTATTTCGGTTTGGTTAATTTCTAAAACTTTAACATCGGTTTTAGTATTGTCTTTTTTAAATAATTGGTCTTGGCTATAAATGCAATTACAAATTAATGCTAACGTTAGTATTATTAAAAGTTTCATAGTTTTATATTTTAATTACAATGTGCAATATAACGAAGTTAAAAACTAATTATTGCCTAGTTAAATGTTGCAAGTAGGTTAATAAATCGTGAGTAATTAAGGCGTCTAATTCGCAATATTGTGTGAGTTGTTGTTTAGCTATATTGTTTTTTTCAATGTTAATTTCGGTTAACATGGCTTCGTATAAATACATAGCAACAATACCTGATTGCACATCTAAATCATCAAAATTTAATTGTTGGTTTACAATTGGAGCTAAACTTTTTAACGAAAAATTTCCTTTCATTTCGGGATGATAATAATGGCCTTGTTTAATAATTTCGGCAACATCCACTATTTTTAATTTTAAAACATCAATATCGTTTTTGTATTGCGGAAATAAGGTTGCTAGTTGATTGAGTACATTTTCCTCTAGCGATTTATCATACATTAAAATTGATTCAAATTGTTTTGTCACCTCTAATATCGACTCTAAAAACGCCAGCCTATTGTCTTCCTCTATAGGTTTAAAATAACTTTGCTTATTTATCCTATTGTTTTTTACAAATACCATTGAGTATAAAAACGGAATTTGTTGAAAAGGTTTTGTGCCCTGATAAAATGGCAATGCAGGCATCCACACTTCAATATCTAAACTGCAAAATGGTTGCTTAATAGTTGTAATAAAATTTGAAATTGCTGTAGTATTAAACTGCTCGGCATTATTTTTAACTGCATTTATTTGTATTTGAATGTCGTTTTTTAAAACCTCGTTTTCATCAATATCATTAATAGTTTTAATGCCTTTGTTGTAATACTCAAATAATTGTGGTTTTGATAAACGCCCTAACGAAAAAATAGAATTAGAATCGTGAATATTTTTCCAGCATAGCCCTAAAAAATCGCAGGGATATGGCTGAAAACAGTGTGTGCCAATTGCAATGTTAGGAATTTTATTTTGCTCTAATGTTTGTTTTACTAAATCTGTTTTATGAATAAAATAATTATTGTTTTTAACGGCATCTTTTAATATTGATGTTGTTTTAAATAATTTATCTATTTCTAATTCGCCATTTAATATGTAGTTATTGTTTAGTGTTAATAAATTAAAATCAATTAAATTGGGTAAGCAATGCTTTATAACATAGTACTGAAAACAAGCATCTTTAACATACGTTTCGGTTATTTTTAAAGATGATTTTACTTCGTAAGCAATCCAATTATCGTTTTGTTTTTGCAAAATATCAACCATTACCAACAAATCATTATAAATAAACGTTGCTTCATATATTGTTGTAGCACCTGATTTTATTAACTCTTGTGTTTTTTTTGCAAATAAAACCTGGTCTCGTTTTTCGCCAGCAGTAACATCAACACCATTAGCAAAAAGTTGTTGAGCAAAAATGCCAACATCTGTGCCACGTTTAAAAATAAGTTGTTTTTCTTTTGATAACTTATCGCGTAATCCTATATGGTTTTTGTATAAATAAAAATGTTTTAAACACTGTTCGGCCTTTATAAATGCCGATTTACTAATTGGCGAACTCATAAACACTGCTCAATACTTTGCCATAATAAGCTGGCCGATTTATCCCACGAAAATTGTTGTTGTTGTTGTTTGCCGTTTTCAATTAACGTTAATTTAAGAGTTTTATCTGTATACAATTTAATCATTGCTTGCGTAATTTCATTTACTTCGTAAGGGTTTATCATTAGGCCGGCATTACCTACTATTTCGGGCATACAGGTTGTGTTACTGCAAATTACAGGCACGTGGCATGCTAAGGCCTCTACAATTGGTATTCCAAAGCCTTCAAAGTAAGGCACAAAGGTTAAGGCAAATGCACTTGCCATTATTTTTTCCAATTCAGCTTGCTCAATTCGCCCAGTAAAAATAATGTCGTTTTTATAATTCGATTTATCTATTACCTGTTTTACATCGCCTGCATTGCTATATACAGCACCTACTAACACTAACTTATAATCGCTTTGCGTTTGTGTTTTAAATGCATCAAAGGCTGCAATTAATCGGTTTAAATTTTTTCGCGGACTTTGAGAGCCTACAAATAAAAAATAAGGTTTTTGTTGCGAATATTTATTTCGTATTATTTGTTGTTCGATTTCTGTTAACGGCTTAAACCCTTCATTAATGCCGTTGTAAACAACATCAATACTAGTTGAACTTATGTTGTAGTTTTTTGCAATATCGCTTTTACTATATTGGCTAACAGTGGCAATACGCGTTGCTTGGGCCGCATATTTAGGAAAATAGTAATTGTAATATTTGCTGGTAAGCCATTTTAAATCGTTAGGATTATGAAAAAAATTAATATCGTGTATAACTGGTAATTGCTTACAATTTGCACCTAATGCTAAAAAGCCATCGGGAGATAAAAATAAATTAGGCTTTAAATTATTTAAAATATTTTTAACCGAATGATGAAACCATGCGTAATATAAAAATGGATGCCGTGCTTGTGGCCCAATAACTAAAGGGGTAATGTTATCGGTAAATACAAATTCGTTCGAAAAATCTCTATCAAATAAAAATACAAAATGAATATTGGGATTATTTTGCGTAATACGTTTTAATGTTTGATAGCTAAACCAGCCGATGCCATCTAATTTATTTGGCAACAATAAACGCGTATTTACAACTATTTGCAATGCTTAATTTTTGTGCAAATTAATGTAAAATCTTGTATTTAAAAATTGTTTATTTGTTTTAACTTTTAATTGATTTACTATGTTACTAATTAAGTAAATTTAATGTTATGTTAAGTAAAATAAATAGCGTTAATGATTATTTGGAGTTTGTAAGCGATGATAAAAAAGCTGCATTTTTTAAATTAAGAGAGATCATAAAAAAGTCTATTCCAAAAGAATTTACGGAAACACTATCATATGGCACTATTGGATATGTTGTGTCGCATGCAATTTATCCTAGCGGCTATCATTGTAAGCCCAACCTACCTTTACCTTTTGTAAACATTGCGGCTCAAAAAAACTTTATTGCTTTATACCATATGGGTATTTATGCTAGCCCTGCTTTGCTTAGTTGGTTTGTTGGCGAGTATCCAAAACATTGCAAAACAAAGTTAGATATGGGCAAAAGTTGCATTCGATTTAAAAAAATAGATGATATACCCTTTGCTTTAATTGAGGAACTTGTAAAAAAACTGTCCGTAAAAAACTGGATTGAATTATACGAATCAACAATGCTTAACCAAAAATAATAACCATTTATTTAATGTTAACAATGTGTTAATTATTTGCCAGCATTTATATAATTTAATAATTAAACTTGTGCCACATGATTTATAATTGGAAAACAGCTTTAGCAAATACCAACTTTAGAAACCGTTTTTTGGCATCGGTTATGCTTTTAATGGTAATACTTTTTGGGTTTGCTTGGTTGTTAGCTTATATCGAAACCCGACAAGGCCACACGTTTTATGATCCTATTTTAAATTTTATTAAGCCTCGCGATGTGTCTGATTTTATATTTTTTGTAACTTACTCAACCGCATTGGTAGGTTTAATATATGCGTTTACATCACCTTACAAATTTTTACATTTAATACAAATGTATGGTGCATTAACGTTATTAAGAGTTATAACGTTGTTTTTTGTACCGCTCGAACCACCAACAAACATTATTCCATTACACGATATATTTTTAACTAACACGTTTTATGCAGGTAGTCAAAATTTAAAAGATTTGTTTTTTAGCGGGCACGCTGCAACGTTATTTTTATTTTATTTTTTTGTCTCAAATAAAACATTAAAATATATTTTTTTAATTGCCGCAATTGCCGTATCAATTGGTGTTGTTATGCAACATGTGCATTATAGTTACGATGTTATTGCTGCCCCAATATTTGCTTATATCGCTTACAGGTTTATTGTTAAGTTTTCTAAACATTACTATAATAACCAAACCGACACTGCGATTTAAACACCTTAGTGTAAAAAAAAAATTCACTTAGCTTGTAATTTAGTTACAAAAGCGCTTTACTTTTGCTATTGATGAGGTTTACTGTAATAAATATAATAGTATGTTTTGTTGTATTACAATTGTTTTTTATTGCGTGTAAACATCATAAAGTTGTTGTGAATACAGACGCTAACACGCCAATTAAAAACACAAACGCAACTTCATTTTCCGCTCTCAAAAAAGAGTTTTCCGTAAAATTAGGTGTTCCCGAATCGGATATTAAAAACGAATTATTATACCAGTTTATTAAAGAGTGGTATGCTGCGCCATACAAATATGGAGGCAAAACAAAACTAGGGATTGATTGTTCAGGATTTTCTTCGGTTTTATACCAAGCCGTTTTCAAAAAACAACTTTCAGCATCTTCAAAAAATCAATACAACGATTGTAAAAAAACGAACAAACAAAATTTAAAAGAAGGCGATTTGGTTTTTTTTAACACAAATGGTAAAGATGTTTCGCACGTGGGTGTTTATTTGCAAAACAACAAATTTGTACACGCCTCAACATCAAAGGGAGTTATAATAAATGATTTAAATGAAGCTTATTATAAAAAATATTTTGTAGCTTTTGGTTTTGTAAACTAAAATTATAAACTAACCAACTGCTTAATTGTAGAATTATACTCAGAAATTATTTCGGTAATTATTTCATTAACACTTTGTATATTATTAATATTAGCAGATACTTGACCAATTTCAAGTTCGCCCTCGGTTAAATTGCCTTCAAACATACCAAGTTTCGATCTTCCTCGGCCTAATAATGCAGCTAAATCATCTGCCGAGGCGCCATTTTTTTCTAACTCATTAACTTTATCAAAAAAATTGTTTTTCAAAAGTCTAACAGGGGTTAGTTGCTTTAGCGATAATTGCGTGTCGCCTTCATTTGCATCAGCAATTGCTTGTTTAAAATTTTGATGCGCCGATGATTCTTGCGATGCAGCAAAACGACTGCCAATTTGCACGCCATTAGCGCCTAAGGCCATAGCGGCTGCCATAGCATTGCCCGAACCTATACCACCAGCTGCAATTAACGGAATGTTAATATGTTTTTTAACGCTTGGTATCAGTACTAAAGTCGTTGTTTCTTCTCGCCCGTTGTGGCCTCCTGCCTCAAATCCTTCGGCAACAATTGCATCTACACCCGCTTGCTCGCATTTAATTGCAAATTTTATGTTTGATACAACGTGTACTACTGTTATGCCATTATCTTTTAAATAACTTGTCCAAGTTTTTGGATTGCCTGCTGAGGTAAAAACAATTTTAACGCCCTCTTCAACAATAATTTTCATATGTTCCTCAATATTTGGGTAAAGTAGTGGCACATTTACACCAAAGGGCTTATTAGTAGCTATTTTACATTTTCTGATGTGTTCGCGTAAAACATCAGGATACATAGAGCCCGCGCCAATTAAACCCAAGCCGCCATTGTTAGATACTGCCGAAGCTAATTTCCAGCCACTACACCAAATCATACCACCCTGAATAATTGGAAGTTTTATGTTAAATAATTGATTTATAGAGTTCATTTGGTATGTTTTTTGTTTGATAAGTTAAAAATTTTGCTATTTTTGTATACTATAAATTAAACGAATTTATTTAAATGAAACATATAATTATTATAATTTGCCTATTTTTTTTAACGCTTACAATTAAAGCTCAATATTTGTGGGATTATGGTATTAGCGCAGGCGTATCAAACTATTTAGGAGATATTGGCGGAAAAGAAAAAACTCGTAGAGATTTTGTTGCCGATATTAAAATGGCTAAAACGCGTTGGAATGTAGGTGGTTTTGTTCGATATAAGTTTCGCCCAAAAATTTCGGGAAAATTAGCCTTAGATTATTTAAGAATTGAAGGCGATGATAAGCTATCAAGCAATCCTGCTCGAAATGTACGTAACTTAAATTTTAGAAACGATATGTTTGATTTGGCAGCAACTGGCGAACTTTTCTTTTTTGAAGATAATGATTTAGGGAATACATACCGTTACAAAAATGGGTTTAAAGCTTATGTTTTTGCTGGAGTTGGTGCTTTTTATCATAACCCAAAAGGTAATGCT
>JAYSUQ010000254.1:0-8517 GCA_043718985.1 Bacteroidota bacterium
TCGCGTTTTTGTAAATCCATTTTAGCATTTACGTTATCTGACGAAAACGATAACCCGCTCTCATCAATTGCTTTTAAATGAAAGTTAGCTGTATCGGAAAAAAACTGATGTTGTTTAAATAAAATATTTACCGCTTCAATATCTGCTTTAACCATATCTACGGTTCCACGCCCTCTTAATTCTTGCGGAGATAAGGTGTAACGCCCAGTAAATGTGCAGGTGTTATTAAATGTTTTAAATGGGCTTGCTCTATCAAAGGCGTTCATATAATCTTTATAAGGCATCCAATGCATATAAACAGTGTCGCCGTGGGCTTGCGGAAATTCAATTGGATTTATTTGTTCTTTTACATCAAATGAAGTTGCAAGTGAATTCATACTGTCTGGAAAAAAAATAAAGTCTTTAGATTTTGTAACCGAAGTAACATAATTTAAATCGCCATCGGCACGCAAGCCTTTATTACTTAATCTAATTTCGTTTTCAAACGTTGCTTTACCTCCATAAACCTGATATCCACCAGGTGGTGTTGGCCTAACAAAGCCTAAAGAGTAATCGGGTTGCAGAGATATTTTTTCTCTAAACGTAGGGAAAATTCCTGCCGATGTAAATTCTCCATCAAATATTAAACCTTCATTTCTAAAGTTATCTAAACTATCAATGGTAAACGGATCGAGTTTAAAATAAAATTTATCGCGGCTATAAACTCCTTTAAAGGTTGTGCGCTTATCGTAATACGTGTAGCTTTCTTTAAAACTTTGAAACGTTGGAAAAGTTGATGCTTTGCCCCAACCGCTGTGATTACGTGGTGCATCAATACGTAACTCGCCATTTAAGTTTTCGATAATTGATTGTACTCTTTTATAAGAGTAATTACCGTTGACATCTGGTTCACGCGATACAACATAAATACGACAGCTATCTATTGTTTTCATTTTAACTTTAAACATGTCGTAATCAAAAATAAAATCTTTACCATGGTATTCAAATTTACCCGATGCTACTGTTCCGTTAAACTCAAAGGTTCTGTTCTTTTTTAACACCATTTCGTTATGGCGTGGAAACATAAATACTTTTTGAGTATCACTTAACAATACACTTTCTACACCACGTACTGTAATATCATATGAGTTGTTTACTAAACTCATAGTTGCATTTGTTTTGTTCGGAAAAACAGAATGTACCGTAATTATATCATGATCTTTATCGTGTTTTAAATATTTAATGTAATCAAACAATCGTGGTTTAATTGTAATAATATCTGTTTCGGGTTCAAATGCTATTAAACCAAAAATTGCCATTTTAAAAATTATTGGCCTTAAATCTACCGCCAAATATTTTATGTATTTTGCAAAATCAACAGTAGTAAACGATAGTAAATTACCATTTGTTGTGTAGTATTCGTTCATTTTTTGAACTGGGCTAATTTGTTCTTGCCCTTTTATGGCTTCTAAACGGCCACTGTTAAAAAAATCGGCCGATTCAAAAAAGGCTTCACCTTGTGTGTTGTTTGGCAAAAATCCAAAATCAATTTTTGGCTCATCAATTTTCCAAATTAATTGTTCAAAATACATATCTATTTTATGATACGTATTAAAGTACGGCGATTTTTCGAGCCCATCATCTGTTCTTAAAAGTGTAACCGTTTTTTTATCAACCTGATAAACAAAACTTAATCCTGGATGAATGATTGAATCTTTTTCTAAATAAAATTTAACGCCTGCTGGTTTTGCATTTATTTTTTCTTTAGTCATTGAAAACGACCTTGCCGATATTTCTAAAAACTTAATGTTATTACGTTTAAATAATAAGCGTGCAGGGTTTGTAGTATTACCCGAACCTACAAACTTGTTACCACGCATACCAAATCCCCCATCATAATCTACCCCTGGGTATATGTTTGAAACCACTAATCGTTTACTATACGAATCGAACCGTGGGTATGTTGGGTCACCATTTTCGGTTACAATTTTATCGGTTACTCGTCCTTTTTGAGGTTTATCAAAATATTGTTTACCATAAAAAGTTGCCGAGTCGGAGGTGTAGCCACCAGTTTTACAATCTAAATTTAATTTAATTAAATCGGCATACACATCCTCTCCTACTCCAGTGCGTTTCCAACTTAGTTTACCGCCCTTACCTATAAATTTTTTCCAACTTGGATAATAAGTTCCTTGTATGTTTTCAATAGTAATCGAATCTCCACGTGGGCTTGCTCCAACTAATGTAAAGGCAGGAAAAATAACTTTGGGTATGGTATCGTATTCAAATTTATAATTAAGTTCAACACTACGGTAAGTGTATGTTGGCGATTTGTAAAAGGTATTATTTGCAAATAAATTTTCGCTCATTTCTAAATAATCGCCAAAGCTTTTTAAATTTTTTGCTGCAAATATTTTTTCAATACATGCTTGCCAATTATCAAATGTAGTTTGGCTTTGTGCCGATTTTGCAAAGTTTTGAACCGCATTTAAATATGCCATAAAATATGGGTATGGCTTTAATTTACGTTGCAACATGCTATTACTTGTTTTGTAAACAGCTGCTTTATATTTACTTGCAAATTCGGGTGTTTTCCAAACTTTTGTAAAGTTGGCTACGTATTTTTCTGCATCTTCTTTATTAGCAGTAAAATCATAAAAATACTCGTTGAGTTCTTTAATGTATTTAACCGAATCGGCAGTAAATTGAGTGAGCTTTTGTGCCGATGCGGGTACTGAAAAAGCAACAATGATAATAAGTGTAGAGATTATTTTTTTAAACATAAATAATTATTTGATGTGTATCAAATATATTTATCCTATTTAATAAAAGCTATAATTTTTAGTAACAACTTGTTAAAGTAAAATTACTCTAAAGTACCGTTATGAAATTTTTCGGTTTTGATCGTATTACCTTTATCGTCGTAGTATGTCCAAACACCTTCTTTTTGATAATCGCCTAAATCTTTACGAAACATCATCGATCCTTCTTCTTTAACACGCCCATTTGTGTAAAATTCTTTTTTAATGTATTTTTTAGATTTTTTATCTACTAATTCAAACATTGTTTCGGGTAATCCGTTTTCAAAGTACGAATTGCGTTTGTATAAAAACTCCATATCTTTATCATTTTCTTCAACGTATTCGGGCGTTCCGTTTTTAAAAAAATCGTATTGATTTTGAGGGTTGCCATCAAAATAAGTAATATTTGAGCGAACTTTTCCATCTTCATAAAAAATTTCGAGCTTGCTTCGTTTAGGATCTGTGTTATATAAATTACGTTCAACTTGTCCGTTTTCATAATAATTTTTAAATATTTTTATAAATCCATCTTGATAAAAACCTTTATGTAAAATTTTACCGCTTACATAAAAATCTTCTTGCCAACCCTGGGCATTGTAGCCATCTTTAGTGTAGCGTAACGAATCGCCGCCCATTGCTGGCGATAGTTTATTAAATCTAATAATACCGTAATCGGCATCAATAATATCGGCAGGTGCGTAGCGTTTTAATTGCGGCACTTGGTCGCTATAGCGTTGCGCCATTAACAATGATGTTGTAGTTACTAAAACTATAAAAATAAAAATATACTTCATAAATTAAACCTTAAACAAACTATATGCAAATTAATAAATAATACTATTTTTTTGTGTTAAAATTAATGTAATCCTGTTTCGGCTAAATATCTTTCGGCATCAAGTGCTCCCATGCAACCGCTACC
Organism: Bacteroidota bacterium; assembly: GCA_043718985.1. Classification (GTDB taxonomy): domain Bacteria; phylum Bacteroidota; class Bacteroidia; order B-17B0; family Aurantibacillaceae; genus UBA4416. The sequence goes on from JAYSUQ010000254.1 coordinate 3,700, forward strand.
AGCTGCGGTAATAGCTTGGCGGTAAGTTTTATCGGCACAATCGCCAACGGCAAACACGCCATTAATATTTGTTTTTGATGAGCCTGGTATAACAGTTATGTAACCTGTTTCATCCATTGTAATTTGATTTTTTACGATATCGGTATTTGGTTTATGACCTATTGCTACAAAAAAACCAGTAACGTTTAGGGTTCGTAAATTATTTGTTAAAGCATTTTTAACAACAACACCTTCAACCATTTCTTTACCTAAAATATCGTGAGTTTCGCTGTTATAAATTACTTCAATATTTGCACTGTTGTTAACACGGTGCTGCATTGCTTTACTAGCACGCATTTCGCCTTTACGCACAATCATATAAACTTTATTACATAGCTTAGATAAATAGGTTGCCTCTTCGGCTGCTGTATCGCCAGCGCCAACTATGGCTACGTCTTGTTTTTTAAAAAAGAACCCATCACAAACCGCGCATGCCGAAACGCCACCAGCATTTAAGCGCAAGCGTGTTTCGTTTTCTAAGCCTAACCATTTGGCCGATGCGCCAGTTGATAAAATTACTGTATCGGCAGTTATTTCGGTTGTTTCATCTATCCAAATGCGTTTTGGAGTGGTAGTTAAATCGGTTTTAGTTGCTAATCCAAATCGTACTTGTGTTCCAAATCGTTCGGCTTGTGCTTTTAAATCGTCCATTAACTCGGGGCCTGTAATACCTTTTGGATAGCCTGGAAAATTATCAACTTCGGTGGTTTCGGTTAATTGGCCGCCTGGCGTAAGGCCTGTGTAAAGTACAGGTTTTAAATCGGCACGAGCTGCATAAATTGCGGCAGTGTAGCCTGCAGGGCCTGAGCCTATAATTAAACATTTAATATGTTCGGTTGCCATAATTTATTTTTTTTAAGATATTAAAAGTAAATAAATTAAACTAAAAGCTATTTACATTTTATTCACAAAAATGTTAAATTAATAATTGGTGTTTTATATTAGTTTGATATTTTTTATGTCAGCTTTAAAAAATCGCCGTCAACGATAAGTAATTTTACACCATTTGCAGAAACAGAACGATGCGAACTAAGTTCATCAGATACAATATAAGTTTCGCCTTTGGTTAATTTAATTTTTTCGCCTGTGCTAAGTTCGCTTATAAATTCTCCGTCTAAGCAATGTACAATGTGTCCTTTTTGGCACCAATGGTCGGCTAAATATCCATTCGAATATTCTACCAGTCGTAATCTTAGTCCATCAAATTCTATAGTTTGCCAATGTGCTACTCCTGTTTCTCCTTTGTATTCAACTTTATCTATTAAAGTCCAGTCTATTGCCTGAAATGGAATGTTGCTCATTTACATTTATTTATAAATTATTTTGTTTAAAATTTACTATTTGAGTTGGTTTAGTATTTTCGTTTATTAGTGTTATTAGTTAGGTAATGCTATTTAATAAACTACAATACTGTTGTGCGCAACTTTTACGCGAGTAACTATTTATGTTATTGTCGGCAATTACTAGCTGTTTGTTTTTATATTTTTTATATAACTCTAAAATGGTTTGTTTTGTAAAATCATAATCATCAAAACCGCACATTACACCTGCGTTTGTTTTATTTAATATTTGGGCGGCATCGCCATCTACCATACCAATAGCTAGTATTGGGCGTTTAGCGGCTAAGTACTCAAATAATTTGCCCGATAAAACTCCTTTATTGTTTGGCGTATTATTAAGTGGTAATAGTAATATGGGCGATTGCACCATTAATTTTACTACTTCGTTGTGTGGCAAGTAATCGGTTTTTTGTGCGTTATTTAAAATGCCATTTTGCAACAAACTATCAAATGCAATGGCATCTGTTTTACCTGTAAATTTAATAATTAATTCTTTTTTTAACTCTTGATTTTCTTTACATAAATCGCCTAAAACTTTCCAAAGTGTGTACGGGTTTCTATCTTTATTTAAGGCGCCAATGTGATGTAATAAAAAGCCGCTTAATGGTTTTAAATCTTGTTCAAATACAAAATCATCTGCATCAAAACCGTTGGTAATAACATCTACCTTTCTATTGCCTAACGTTTGTAAATCGGTACCGCAAGTTGGGCTAACTGTTACCACTTTGTTGGCTTGTGTTAATACTTGTAGTTCTAGTTTTTTATGCCTACCATCGGCCCAATTAGAAAGTTTTAATTGGCTATAAAAATCTATTTGTGTCCAGGGGTCTCTAAAATCGGCAATCCAGGGGGTGTTAAATTTTTGTTTTAGCCCTAATGCAATTAAATGCATGCTGTGTGGCGGACCAGTGCTAATTACGGCATCAATTTTATTTTTACTAATATAATCTGTTAAATAACTTACCGATGGTTTAATCCAAAATTTACGTGCATCGGGAATAAAAAAATTTCCACGCACCCAAATCATAAGCGATTGTAAAAACGAATTTTCTTTTCCTTCTGATAAAAAACCTTGGTTTACAGTTTCTGTTTTTTTCTTTCGCATTATTTTACGATAGATGTCATAGGGTTCTGTAATTTGAGTTTTTAATATGGTTAAATTTGCTGGAATATCTTTTAATAACGACTCATCATTAATAGGGAAATCGGGGTTAGACGGGGTATAAATAATTGGCTCCCAACCAAACTCTCTAAAATATTTACTAAACTTTAACCAACGTTGCACACCAGCCCCACCTGTTGGCGGCCAATAATAGGTTATGATAAGTACTTTTTTCAACAATTACTTCATTAATTTAAATCGTTTAAACACTTTATTAATCTCATCAATAATACTAAGTTTTATATTTAAAAACGAAAATAAAATAACCGTAAAACTGCATCCCACCAATGCTTTAAATAACGGATGTATAGTTGATGGTATGAACAATATTATAGTTGTGCAAATTGCTACTGCAATTAACATATAAAACGTGTACATTGTAAATGGTTGCATTTTAAAGCGTATTAAAATATAAGCATATTTTAAAAAATTAAATGTGCCAATTGCAATAAGCATTGCAAGGGCAGCACCAGCTATACCATAAATAGGTATTAACCAATAATTTGCAATAACCGAAACAACAATTAACACAAATAAAAAAACCGATGCTGCAAAGTATTTATGCGATAACATAATTACAGATGAGTTAACACCCGTTAATAAATTAAACAATGATGAAAAAGATACGATGTAGAATGCAATTTTACCTTGCTCATATTCGGCTGGTATAAACATAAAAATTAAATCGATACTTGCCCACAAACAACAAAACAAAACCGAGCCAACAAAAAACATGTATCGGCTACTGAGTTCATAAATTTTTGCTACTTCGGCAGTATCATTAATATGCCAAGCGTGTGCTATTTTTGGTTGTGCTATGCGCTCCAAACTATTAAAGGGTATTTCCATAATGGCACACATCATAACACACGTTGAGTAAATGCCAACTGATTGCAAATTTAAAAAACGACCAATAATTAACTGATCAATAAATTTAATGCCTAACGATGCAAAAGCTGTACACATCATTAGTATGGCAAAAAAAGAGAGTTGTTTTAGTTGTAACGTTTTATAAAAAGCCCAATTAATTTTAAACGAAACAGCATTTATTTTTTTTATATATGCTAATAATAAAATAAGCTGTAATAAAAAAACACCAATATAGCTTAACACCAAGGTGTGTTTATTTATTAATTGATAATGATAAATAATAATTAGTGCTAACTGCCCTAACCTAACAAAAACATCGGTTAAAAAAACTGTAAAGGTTGTTTTTAATAACGAGGTACTATAAATTGTGTATAACGATACTAATGATAAAATATAAGCAAACACTAATGCCTCGTTAAAATATTTTGGAAACTCGGGCGAGTTATGGTAATAATTTACAACTGTTGTTTTATTTAAATAAATAACGCCTGCTATTAATAACGCACCAATACTTGCAATAATAAGTAACAATGCAAAAAAACCATTGTGTGTATTGGTGTTGTTTTTAATTTTAGGAAAAAAGCGCATAGTAACGCTACCCATACCCAATGGCATAATAATGGCTGCCATCCAACTAAACGAATACAATAAACGCAACAAGCCAATATCTTCGGCTTTAATTAAATTGGGCTGAATGTAAATGGTTAAAAAACCTAAAGCCGCACCAAAGTAACTGTACAAAAAATTATTAATGCTTTGTTTTTTAATTTCGCCCATCTACCGATCTAAAAATAAAATTAAGCACACGGTTTTAGGTGGTTTTTTAGAGATTTTAATTTAAAATAATCAAGAATTTCTTCTTTAGTCATTTTTAATAATTTCTCAGAAAGTGATAATCGTTGCTCCCTCATAAACATTACGGCATCAAATTGTTTTTTAGTTTTCATCCTCATAAATCATTAAATCTCTTGGCGAGCGTATTTCTAATATTTTATATCCCATTTTAATGTTTATAGCGTTATAGCCTCTAATACGTTGAATATTTACGATATGTTTAAAATTCCAACTAATTAAATAATCTGCTTTATTAATAGTTGCTAACGCAATATGCAAACAATCTACAAAACTTGTTTTACCTACCACTTTTTCTTCAATATAAGCATTGGCTAATTCAATTGCCTCTATAGTATTTTCAATAAAATATGTATGTTCTATTTTTAAACTTTTAACTAAATCTATAATTTTATTTGGGGCATTTTCTAATTCTTCTTCGGTAACAATAGAGTATAAAACTGTAAATTCTCCTTTTAAAATCCTTTCAAATAAAGGCTTTGTATATTCTTCAAATTCAATATCAAAATAACCGCCAAAAACTGATGTGTCAATATATAATCGTTGTTTAGGATA